>CAMODE010000001.1 GCA_946611235.1 uncultured Caryophanales bacterium
AGCAGATGATAAAAAAAGTAATGGTAAAAATAGCAATGAAAGTAAGACAAACGAGGGGAACAACCAAAGTAATAGCGAAGAAAAAAATAGTAGTCAAACAAATAATGCAGTTACATACTATGAATATGTTAAAGAAACAACCACTTATACAAAATGGATGAAGGGTAATATTACCGGAAATAATGTAGAGAATAAATATGAATATTACGGTGTAGCAAGTGATACATACTATTCATTGGGAGTAATTAAAGAAAACGAGTTTAAGGTAGGAAATACCATAAACTATACCTTAAAAGTTAATAAGGTTCCAAATAGCAAATACTATTTTTCAAAAATCGAAGAAGCTTCATACTATATAAATAATGAATCAACAAATTATATCAATGAGAAAAATATAAAACTATTTAATCAAAGTTACTCTATAGCAAAAAATATTACAGAAAGTTCATTAAAATCAAATAACTTTACATACAAATTGTCTCCATATTATCGTAAAGGGGTATTCTATGTTGACGTAGAGATAAGTATTATAAATACTGATGGAGTTATTTCATATAAAAATGGTAATAAAAAAATATATTACGTACCATTAAAATTAAATATAAAATTTGCATCAGATGAAATAACAGAAAATATTCCAAATGGTGAATACGAAACGATAACATATTACCGTTATATAGAAAAAAATAGAGACGTGATTTGGTCAACTGATAATTTTGTTGAAGGATACACAAAAACAGGAAATTATGAAATAAGAAGTTAAAAGAGTTCACTAATATGAACTCTTTTCTAATATTTTATCGATAATACCATAATTTAAAGATTCATGGCTATCCATAAAAAAATCTCTCTCAGTATCTTTTTCTATCACTTCCAAATCTTTGCCAGTTTTCTCAGATAGAATACTATTAAGTTTTTTTCGTAACTTTAATATTCTTTCAGCAGCAATTTTTATTTCTGTAGCTTGGCCTTGAACACCTCCAAGTGGTTGATGAATCATTACTTCTGCATTAGGAAGAATAAATCTTTTACCAGCTTTTCCTACAGCAAGGAGAAAGGCAGCCATAGAAGCGGCCATACCAACACAAATTGTTGAAACATCACTCTTTATAAAATTCATAGTATCATATATAGCCATGCCAGCAGTTATACTTCCCCCAGGAGAATTAATATACAAACTAATATCGTCATTATTAATGCTGTCCAGATATAATAGTTCGGCAACGACAGCATTAGCATTATTATCGTTAATTTCTCCGTTTAATATAATAATTCTATCTTTTAATAATCTTGAATAAATATCATAGGCCCTCTCACCCATTTCATTTTTCTCAATAATAGTTGGAATTAGATTCATATTTTTCACCCATTAATATTATAATTAAAATAGGTAAAAACTATGCATTAAAAAAAATGACAAAAAAAACATAAACTATGATATAATGAATATGTATAATAAAAGGAGGCTACTACATGGATATTATAAAGTTAACTTTAGATAACGGGGAAGAAAAAGAATATATAAAAGGAATAACATTAAAAGAAATATTAGATAAAGAGCAAGAAAATATTTCTGATGTAGTTTTGGCAAAATATAATGGGAAAATAATTAATAATGATTTCATATTTGAAAAAAAAGGGTATTTGTCATTATACAATATTGACACAAATATAGGAAATAAGGCATATGAAAGAGGATTAATTTACCTATTTGAAATATGTATTCAAGAAGTAATGGGAAATGATACAAAAATAATTGTTAAACATTCAATAGATAGGGGAATATTTTGTCAAATTAATAAAGAAGTAAAAAGTGAAGATATTACAAGTATAAAAAAAATAATGAAGCAAAAAGTAAAGAAAAATAGTCCGTTTATTAAAATTGAAACAACAAAGTCTGAAGCAATTCAGTATTTTAAAAGCATCGGAAGAGAGGATAAAATAAAAACTCTTTTTTATAACACAGATAATTTAGTAACACTATATAAATTAGAAGATAGTTATAATTATTTTATAGGAGAAATGCCCTTATCAACAGGGGTATTAAAATATTTTGATTTAACAATAATTAAAGGAAAAGGAATAGTATTACGATTCCCCTCAGTTTATGATAACACTAAAATAATAAAATATACACACCACGATAATTATTTTAATTCTCTAGAGGAATATACTTCATGGGGTCAAAATTTAAATATAAATAATATAGGGGATTTAAATGATTTCTTAACAAAAAATAATGCAAAAGATTTGATTCAATTATCTGAAATAATGCAAGACTATAAGCTACTAAATATAGCAGAGGAAATAGTATTAAATAAAGATTTTTATAAAATAATATTATTGTCAGGACCATCAAGTTCAGGAAAAACAACAACTGCAATGAAATTATCTCTATACTTAAGAAGTTTAGGATTAAATCCAACCCATCTATCAATAGATGATTATTTTCATGAAAGGGAAGAGACTCCCATGGGAGAAGATGGGAAACCTGATTATGAATCATTAAAAGCAGTAGATACGAAATTATTTGATAATCAAATAAATAAAATTTTAAAAGGCACGAAAGTAACTGTTCCAACGTTTAATTTTATAACAGGAAAAAAAGAATATAAACGCAAAATAGAATTAAAAGAAAATGATATTCTAATAATTGAAGGACTTCATGCCCTAAATGAAAATATATTAACAAGTATACCTAAAAAGAACAAATACAAAATATATGTTAGTCCTTTAACATATCTCAATATAGATAATGATAATCGTATTAGTATGACAGATTTAAGATTATTAAGAAGAATAGTAAGAGACAACAGGACAAGAGGGTATTCGCCTACAGTTACAATAAATAATTGGGATAAGGTTCGAGAAGGAGAAGAAAAATATGTATTTCCATATCAAGATAATGCTAATATAATTTTTAATTCTAGCCTAGCATATGAACTAGGAACATTAAGAATATATGCGGAGCCTTTGTTATACACAATAAAGGAAAATGAGTCAGAATATGAAACTGCCCAAAGACTTTTGGAACTATTAAAATGTTCTCTTCCGGTATCAAGCGAATACATACCTAAAACATCAATAATAAGAGAATTTATTGGAGAAAGTTATTTTGAATAAATAAAAGCATATATTATTAGCAGGTGAAATATGAATAAGTATAAACTACTAATAATATTATGTTTTTTCTTTTTGACCCTTTTTCTACCCAAAGTTACCGCAATTATTAACGGATATAGTCTTATGGGGAAAGTAATATGTATTGACAGTGGCCATGGTGGAGTAGATACTGGAGCCTTAAGTAAAACAATTGTAGAAAAAGATTTAAACCTCGTATTATCAAAAAAATTAGAAAAAGAATTAACTTCTCGAGGAGCAATAGTGTATCAAACAAGGGAAGGAGATTATGATCTTTCAACAACAACAATTAATAGAAAAAGAAGTGATTTATATAACAGAGCAAAATATATCAATGAAATAAAACCAGATTTATATATTTCAATTCATTTAAACTCAACAACATCACAAAATTGGAAAGGGCTTCAAGTATTTTACACAAATAAAAATGAAGAGAATAAATTAATAGCACAAGCATTGACAAATAATTTAAAAGAAAAATTATCCAATGTAAGAGAAATAAAACAAGGCAATAATTATTATATGTATAAATACATTAAATATCCAGGAATACTAATAGAGGTCGGTTTCATTTCCAACCCTGATGATAACTATTTATTAAGAAATGGTGAATATCAAGATAAATTAATAGCATTAATATCAAAAGGTATTGAAATATATTTTGAAAATAAGTGACAACCTATTTTAAAAGAGAAAAAAATATTGTATAATTAAGAAGATAAGGGCGATAGGTGATATTGATGAAAAAAATATATTTAAAATATGATGAAAATAATCCAACAGCAGAGTGTGATTTTGGATTTATTAAAGAAATGACATATATGGGATTTTTATATCCACTAAAGAAAAAAAATTATAAAATGTTTTCAATAATATTTTTAACAGAACTAGCAGTAGCCATATTAATAATGTTTTTTATTCTTCCCCCAATTGCCGGGATAATAGCTACTTTTTTTATGATTATGTTAACAAACATTTTATTTGCGGCAAATTACAATATGATTGTAATTGAAGAACTTCTAAAAAGGGGATATGTGCCAAATGATTATAATTCCTCTAATTTATTAATTAAAAAGGGGATATATTTTAAATTACAATAAATATATTTTTTTAAATTTTATCAATTTCGTAATTAAAATTTTTGACATTCAGCAATTTCAAACATAATGAAATAAAAAACAGCTAGGAAACCATTATCTTAAGATGATTGGTTGTTAGCAATTACATCCAGTATATAGAATAAAAAAATAACTAAAATATGTATCAATTTTTTTAAAATTGTGGTATACTTTAAAAAGGATAACGGGTGTGATACTATGGAAAAAACATTTAAAACAATAGACGAACAAATACAAATACTAAAAGATAAAAACCTAATAATTGAAGATATAGATTTTACAAAAGAAATCCTTCTTAGAGAAAACTATTTTTTCATAATGGGATATCGCAATCTATTTTTAAAACCAAAAGAAAATAAATTTATATCCGGGGTAACTTTCGATGAATTATATGCCCTTTTTACTTTTGATAGAAATTTTCGAAATATTATACTAAAAAACATTCTGGTTATTGAAAATCAGTTAAAATCCATCATTTCATATCAGTTATCAAAAAAATATGGATATAAAGAAAATGAGTATTTAAATTCTAAAAATTTTACTCAGGAAAAAGAAAAAACTAGAAGAGTAAAAGATTTAATTGAAAAAATGAAACGGCAAATAAGGGTTAATGCAACTACTCATAACGCCACTATGCACTATATAACAAACTATGGATATATTCCCTTGTGGGTGCTCGTAAAGGTTTTATCTTTTGGTATTGTTTGTGAATTATATACAATACTAAAAAAAGAAGATCAAAATGATATAGCAGAAATTTTCGGGACTACTCCTCAAATATTGAGTGATACTTTAATTCTGTTATCGAACTATCGAAACTTATGCGCTCATGAAGATATACTGTATGATCATCGAACTGAAAGAGTTGTGCCTGATACAAAGTATCACGAATATATGAGTATATCTAAAATGGATGGTGAATATATTTATGGAAAAAACGATTTATTTTCTCTTATAATAATTTTTAAAATTTTATTGGAGAAAAAGGATTTTAGAATAATGATGCGAGAAATAGAATATGAAATAGAATTATTGGATGGAAAAGTCGATTCGATTTCAATAAATAAAATATTAGATAGAATGGGTTTTCCTCAAAACTATATAGAAATAATAAGTAGGTGATAAAAAATGAAAAATAAAAATAAAATATCAATTATAGTAATTGTAATACTATCCTTTGCTCTAGGAGCATCATGGACATACATGGTGTTAAGGCAATTAAATGGAAAAGATTCACCACTTTCACAAGTAATTGGTAGTTATACAATTAGCGAAAATAGTATAGCTGGAGCCGTTGATAAAGTATATGATGCAACAGTAACAGTAATAACTTCAAGTGGTGGTAGTCAAGTATCATCTGGAACTGGCTTTGTTTATAAAGTAGACGGCTCTACAGCATATATAATGACTAATAATCATGTTATAGCTAGTGGTGATGCAGCAAAAATAATTTTTAGTGATGGTTCTGAAGCCGAAACAAAAATACTTGGAGGAGATACCTATGCTGATATAGCTGTATTGACAACTAGTACAAAGTCAATCAAACAAGTAGCAACAATTGGTAATACCGAAAACATAAAATTAGGAGATACAACTTTTGCAGTTGGAGCTCCCCTTGGCGATACTTATAGTGGAACAGTAACAAAAGGAATATTGTCGGGCAAAGACCGCCTAGTTGAAGTTAGTTTTAGCGGGACAACATCTGACTACTACATGAAAGTCCTTCAGACAGATGCAGCCTTAAATCCTGGAAATAGCGGGGGCCCATTATGTAATATCAATGGTGAAGTAATAGGCGTTACATCTTTAAAATTAACTCAAGAAAAGATATCGGCAACAAACACATATAGTGTTGAAGGAATGGGATTTGCAATACCAATAGAGGATGCACTATACTATGCGGAAATAATAGAAACAGGAGAATCTATAAAAAGACCATATGTGGGAATAAGTATGCTAGATATAACAGATAGTTATTATTTATGGCAAGCAGGTATTACAATACCAGAAGGAATAAAAAAAGGAGTAGCATTACTTGAGGTAGTAGAATCATCTCCAGCCGAAAAGGGAGGACTAAAAAAAGGAGATATTATTGTAAAATTAGAAAATGAAAAAATAGAGTCAGTAGCGGAACTTCGCTATGAATTATATAAACATAATCCTGGTGAAACAGTAAAAATTACATTTAATAGAAATGGTAAGGAACATACAACTACAATAACATTAGAAGAATCTAAATAGACTACAAATGTAGTCTTTTTAAATAATTAAATGAAATCTATTGTATTTTATATTCATAATTTGATATAATATCATTGAAAAAGAAAGGTGATTAGAATGGACGAATACAAAATAATAACACATAGTGAAAATGAGACAATAGCCCTTGCTCAAAATATTGAATCTGAAAAATTTCCAAATATGGTAATATGTTTAAACGGAGATTTAGGTAGTGGAAAAACATTATTCACAAAGGGATTTGCACATGCCATGGGAATAGATGAAATAACATCTCCAACTTTCACAATAATAAAAGAATATCAAGGAGAATTAATGCTATATCACATGGACGTATATAGATTGGAAGAAACTAATGAAGAAATTGGCATTGAAGAGTATTACGATAGAGGCGGTGTAACAATAATAGAGTGGTCTGACATGATAAAAGATATTTTGCCAGAAGAAAGATTAGAGATAAAAATAAAAATAATAGATGAAAATACAAGAAGCTTAACATTTACTCCTTATGGAGATAAATATAGAGAAATATGTGAGATGATATTATGATAAGTTTATTCATAGATACATGCCTATCCGATGTATCTATTTCATTGTTAAAAAATAATAAAATATTATCATATATAAGTAATAACATTCCAGGAGAGCATTCAATATATGTAACAAAATATATTGAAAACATTTTAAAAGAAAATAAAATTGATCCCAAAGAAGTAAATGAAATAGTTGTAGTAAATGGTCCTGGATCATTTACTGGTGTAAGAATAGGGGTAACTATTGCAAAAATGTTTGCCTATCTCACAAAAATAAGAATAGTTACAATTACATCTTTAAAGGCTAGGGTAATAGGAAGACAAAGTAATTATTTATTATCAATGATAGATGCAAAACATGATAATTATTATGTTGGATTATATGATAAAAATTATAATAAAATTAAAGAAGAATTTATGTCAAAAGACCTATTAGATGCACTGGTAAAAAAATATAATCCCCTAATAGTTGGTGAAAAAGATAAATATTTAATAGAAGATATAGTAAAATATACCAACAATCAAAAAAATGAAAATCCTCATAGCATAAATCCAATTTATTTAAAATTACCAGAGGCAATGGAAAAAAATGATAAAAGAGTCTAAAGAGTATAGCATAAATCCTTTTACTAATAAAATTGAATATATCGAAGATGGAAAAATAGTAGGAGTATTAGAGTATTCTCTTATCTATGATAGAATAGAAATAGATAATATAATTGTTAAAGAAGAATATCGAAATAAAAAAATAGGTACAAAATTATTAGATTATGTTATACAGTTATCAACAAAAAAAGGATTATTAAATATTACGTTAGAAGTAAGAAAAACAAATGATATTGCAAGACATTTATATAAAAAAATGGGATTTCAAGAAGTTGCTATTAGAAAATATTATTATGGAGATGAGGATGCAATACTAATGGAAAAAAAGGTGATGTAAATGAAAGATATATACATATTAGCTATAGAATCAAGTTGTGATGAGACAAGCATGAGTATAATAAAAAATGGAAGTGTAGAAATAGCTACTGTCGTATTAAGTCAAATTGATATTCATAAGAACTACGGCGGAGTTGTTCCAGAAATTGCAAGCAGAAACCATATTGAAAATATTACAATAGTATTAGAGGAACTCCTTCAAAAAGCAAACATGAAAACTGAAAATATAACCGCTATAGCTGTTACATATGGTCCTGGTTTAATAGGCAGCTTATTGATAGGAGTTCAAGCCGCCAAAACAATATCCTTAGTAACTGGAAAACCATTAATACCAGTGCATCATATAGCAGGGCATATATATGCCAATAATTTAGAAAAGAGATTATCTTTTCCCTTAATAGCTCTAGTAGTAAGTGGTGGCCATACTGAGCTTGTTTACATGAACGAAGATTACTCGTTCAAAAAAATAGGTGGTACACTTGATGATGCAGTAGGAGAATGCTATGATAAAGTGGCTAAAGTTATAGGCTTAGAGTATCCTGGAGGACCAAAAGTAGATAAACTGGCTCATCTTGGAAAAAATACGTATAATTTACCTTATCCTCTAAATGACAATTCGTATAACTTTAGTTTCAGCGGAATAAAATCAGCCGTTATTAATTTAGTTCATAATGAAAAACAAAAAGGAAATACAATAAATAAAGAAAATTTATGTACTTCTTTTCAAGATCGTATAACAACAGTTCTTGTCAAAAAGACAATCAATGCCCTTAAAGAATATAATGTTAATAATTTAATAGTAGCAGGAGGAGTATCAGCAAACATTGGATTAAGAGAAAGATTAGAAGAAGAATGCAAAAAGAATAACATTAATTTGTCATTTCCTAGACTTAGTTACTGCACAGATAATGCCGCTATGATTGGTGCAGCAGCATATTATGCCTACAAAAAAGGAATAATAGCAGATCAAACATTAACAGCAAAGGCCGTTGACAATTTATATAATCAAAAATTCATATAAAGTTTATCTAAATTATAATTTTTATAATTATTAAAATAAGGGAAGTTTGAGATACAGACTTCCTTTTAGTTTATGTTTTTAAAAATTATGATTAAAACCTATTGCAAAACAAAAGAAAAAATATTATAATTAATTTATAATAGATAGGAGGAAAAATGAAAAGGAATTTATTAAAAAGAGTATCATTGTTAAGTTTAGCATCGTTAGCTCTATTATCACCAACAATTACCAAAGCTGAAAATGTATGTACTACTCACAAAAATTATTATCTTTATTTATTGATTGATGAGGTGCCAGGATTTGTAAATAATGTTTACAATTCTAATGAAAACCACGAAAAAGAATATTATAATAGTGCATATTTTCCAATGTTACCCGAAAATGCTCAAGCTGCCTTCAACAATAGCAGTGGAATAGTATATGGAAGAATATGCTTATCAAAAGACGGAGTTGCTGATGGGAAGGATCTTCAATGTGTTAAAGGCATTACATGGACACTAGAAGATTATTATCGCATAAGATTGGATATTACAAATCACCCATCTAGGAAAACCCCAATAACGATTAATAATAAAGAATATACAATTACTGAATATGAAAAAGAAGGAGAACTTGAAAATGGCTATAAAGTAATTGAACACTATTATGGGGGAGCAAAATGGTATAAATGTGAAGATGCCGCATGTGCAAATGCAACTGAAGGAGCTTCAGGAGCAGATACTTCAAAAATGTCAATTGAAAATTTAGTTAAAGGGTCATATTTACCTACTCAAACAGGAATTACTTTTCATCCCGCTGAATCAAGTAGAGCAATAATAACTAGAAAAATAAATGTAAAAGATTTTTTAGATTATTTAACATATGATGAAAATGGCAATCCTAAAGTGGATGATGAGGGAAGTTTAATTATTAATAACAATTCACAAAAAGTTACTCCTTTTAACCTTGTATGGATGAATGGTCAAGAAGCAAGAAAAAGTTTATTAGCTCCAGCAGTTTATTATGTTGAATATCAAACATGTCAAGATGAATATAAAGCTACAATCAATTATTACTACTTTAAAGATGGAAAAACAACAACAGATAAAGTAGAATTTGATAATAAAGAAGATAATCCATATACTAAAACTGGATTAATTTTAGGTTCAAAAGATAGTGTTAAATCTCCTGAAAAGAAGGGTTGTACAATAGTAGATACTAAAGGAAATAAATATGATACAGATAAAGTAGTTAGTTATGAAATAAAAAATGAAGATTTCACAAAGGATGTATACTATTATTGCCCTGCTGAGGATGAAGCAAAAACTAATAGTAAAACAGGCGATGCTCTAATCTATCTTGCTTGGGCTATAGGACTAGGAGCAATTGGATACTCAGTATATTACTTTAAAAAAGAAAAAAAAGAAGAAATATAAAAATAAATGGTTAAGAAATTAACCATTTTTCTTTTTTAATAAATTCTAATATTTTACCTTTACTTCTAAAAATAATAATGATAAAATTATAAAGAAAGATGGTGGTAAAATGACATTACAAGAATTAAACAAAGAACAAGAAAAAGCAGTAAATCATATCGATGGACCAATGCTAGTACTCGCCGGAGCAGGATCAGGTAAAACTAAAGTATTAACAAGTAGAATAGCAAATTTAATAGATAATGGAGTTTCTCCTTATAATATATTAGCAATAACTTTTACCAATAAAGCTGCTAAAGAAATGAAAGATAGAGTATTTAGGCTTATTGGAAGTTCTGCTAATAATATCCAAATATCAACCTTTCACTCTCTAGGTTTAAAGATATTAAAAGATAATTATAGTTTACTTGGTTATGACCGAAACTTTACTATCATTGATAGTGATGATGTCTTAACTATAATCAAAAAAATATTAAAAGATTTAAACTTATCTAAAGAACTATATAATCCAAGAGAAATAAAAAATAAAATAAGTTCTGCTAAAAATGAAATGATGGGAGTAGATTCATTTTCAAGAGTAGAATTTGATCATAATGTCGTAGAAGTATATCGTCTATATCAAAAAAAGTTAAAAAATGGTAACTCCGTTGACTTCGATGATTTATTAGTTCTTCCTATAAAACTATTTAAGAATTATCCCAATCTATTAGATGAATATCAAGAAAGATATAAATACATCTTAATAGATGAGTATCAGGATACTAATGAAGCTCAATATACATTTAGTAAATTACTATCAGCCAAATATCGAAATATCTTTGTCGTAGGAGATAATGACCAAGCCATATATGCCTTTAGAGGAGCAAATTACAAGAATATCTTGAACTTTGAAAAAGATTATCCTGAAGCAAAAACAATTCTTTTAGAAGAAAATTATCGTTCTACTAAAACCATATTAAATGCTGCTAACTGTGTTATAAAAAATAATAAAGAAAGAAAAGATAAAAATCTATGGAGTAACAACGAAGAAGGAAATAAAATTAAATATAAAGTTGTTGAAAATGAGAAAGAAGAAGCATCTTTTGTAGCAGATTCAATAAAAGAATTAATTGATAAAGGAATAAAAGAAGAAGATATCGCAGTACTATATCGAACTAATGCTCAGTCTCGTGTTATTGAAGAAGAAATGCTAAAGAAAAATATTAAATATCGCATTGTAGGTAGTTTCTATTTCTATAATAGAAAGGAAATAAAAGACTTATTATGCTATTTAAGACTAATAAATAATCATAAAGATGATGTAAGTTTCTTAAGAGTTATAAATACTCCAAAAAGAGGAATAGGAGAAAAGACACTGGATAATTTAACTAGTATTGCTACTGAAGAAGGAGTATCCCTTTATGATGCTATAACATCTGGTAAAGAATTAGAATTTAAAAAGTTAATAGAAGAACTAACAAGTGATAGTGAGAATTTATCTCTTACTGAATTAATAGATACTATCTTAGATAAAAGTGGTATGAAAAAAGAATATTCATCATCTAAATTACTAGAAGATGAAATAAGATTAGAAAACTTAAATGAATTTAAGTCTATTACTAAGAGTTACGAAGAAGAATATGGTTCTGCTACTTTAAGTGATTTTCTAGATGAAATATCATTAGTTAGTGATATGTCGGAACATCAAGAAGGAAATGATAGAGTAAGTTTAATGACAGTTCACTCGGTAAAAGGACTAGAATATGACTATGTCTTTATTGTTGGTATGGAAGAAGGAATATTTCCTCACTATAATGCTATAAATTATGGAGGTAATGCAGAAATAGAAGAAGAACGAAGACTTTGTTATGTAGCAATAACTAGAGCAAAGAAAGATTTAACTATTACTTCTGCTAAATCAAGAATGCTATTTGGTAATACTACTCGTAATATGCCTAGTAGATTTATCGAAGAAATAGATAAAAAGTATTTAGATATTGAAGAGAAGACTCCCATTAAAAAGGCTGTTAACTTTATTAAAAAGAAAATAGATAGCACTGTAGACTATGAAGTAGGAGAAAAAATAAGTCATACAGAATTTGGGGAAGGAATCGTTGTAGGAGTAGATAAATCAATACTAACCGTAGCTTTTCCTCATCCCGTAGGAATAAAGAAATTAATGAAAGGGCATCCTAATATAACAAAATTATAATATATTTTCTATATTAATTCCGCCTATGGCGGGTCAAAGTAACTAGTTACTTTGATAATACCTTTATTAGAAATATCTTGTATATATAATTTTAAGTAATATTATAGTTATGATAATAATGTAAATAAGGTGTAAAATATTTAGAAAAAGAGATAGAAATATAATAAAGTGTGGTATAATAATGCAAGTAAACAGGGAGGTTTTATCATGTCAAAAATAAATGCAAGAAATTTAGTTAATTCTGAACAGTTCGTAAGAGAACCTGTAGATAAAGAAGTAAATAATATTCTTAATTCATCAAGGACAAAGATTATTTTAACAGGAGGTAAAGGCGTAGGTAAAAGTACAGTTTTATGCAGCTTAGAAAATAGAGGTCTTGGCTGCAAAGAACAAACAATATATGATAGTCCAGAACCAGCTATAGTTCTTGCCAAAGAACCAAATGATATATTTGATGGTAGGGTTTTTGATTATCTTTCTGAACTACGTTTTACAAATAATATATTATTTTATATAAAAAGAAATTATCCTATAGTATTTCAAAAACATTTTGAAAGAAATATGGAATTAGTGCATTATTTATTACAGAAACTATATGAGCAAGTTAATAACCTTGGGTTTGATGATACTACAATTGAATGTTCATATGGAATAAAAGAATTATCATTTGATGTTTTAAGTAGATTTCGACAAATAATGGGAATAGATAAACTAAATATAGCTATTGATAAATTTGATAAGATAAATGGATCAAGCAAGTACATACAAAAAACTTATGAAAAATTTTTTGATATGTTTGATAGAGTCATAATAACTTCAGATGATCCTAGTCTAGATAATGAAAGATTATTAGACAAAGGATATAACTTGATATCTATAACATATGGAAATGATAAAGATGTTTTAAGAGAAATAATAAGACGTAGAGAATCTTTATGGGAAGGTAGCCAAACTTGTGAAGGGTTATTTTTGGATGATATATTTCTCGATAGATTAATAGAACTTAATAGTAATATTGATTTTGCTATAGAAGTTATTAGATATTTAAATAGTTTTTTAGTTTTCTATGGTAATAATTATAATATTGAAAATGAGTTAGAAAAAGTAATTGAAGAAAAAAAAGAACGTTCTAAAACTTTAGAAAGAATAATATCCAAACCAACTTTATATTTATAAAAACTAATGTTTATATTAATATTACAAAATTATAGGAATAGATAGAGAGTATCTATTTCTTTTCTTTTGAATATAATACACCAGGAGGTAATTATGGATTATCAAATACTTGTAAATAAGGACAATCCTTTACCAAGAGCCCATATACCAAATAATTTAGTAGAAGTAAATAGTAATTATAAAGATAATATTAAATTAGATAAAAATGCATATGAATCTTTTAAATTATTACAAAAAGAAGCATTAAAATATAATTATAAAATAGATATAATGAGTGGATATCGAGATTATGATTATCAAGAGAATATATATAATAAATTAGTTAAAGATAAAGGATATAGTTATGCTATTACTAGAATAGCGGAACCAGGTAAATCAGAACATCAAACTGGATTAGCAATAGACTTTTGTATATATAAAGATAATAAATGTTATATAGAACATGAAATAGAAGAATTAGAAGAAACTAAATGGATACATAATAATGCATATAAATATGGATTTATTTTAAGATACCCAGAAGGGAAAGAAGATATAACTAAATATTCATATGAGCCATGGCATCTTAGATATTTAGGAGACATATCTTCTGTATTATATAATAATAAAATAACTCTAGAAGAATACTATGAAAAGAAATACTAGTATTCTTCTTTTATATATTATCTATAAATACAATAATTAATTTCATACTAAAAAATGTAAATAAAGTGTAAAAAAATCAAAAAAAAATGAAAAAAGTGATGAACTATGATATAATTTAATTAGATATGAGAGGAGAAAAGTACATGGCGAATAATGAAAACAATATTAATTTAAGAGATTTATTTAATGAAGCACAAGAAAAAATAGAAGAGCAAAGACAAGCAAAGTTGCAAAGGCAAAAAGAAGAACGAGAAAAAAAGGCAGAAGAACAAAATAGGAAAGCATTGGAAAATCAAAAAAAAGAAATACAAAGAAAGACAAATACAGAAAATTATGCAAATTCTCTGAAACAGTTTATTAAAGATTTAATGATTAATGCTGCGCAACATGGTGAACCTATAGGAATAATAACACCAAATGATTTTGAAAAATATAATTTGGGTAAATTAAAAAAAGATAGAAATTTTGATAGACCAATTAATGATTTTTCATTATATACTTCTAAACCAAAAGATAATGGCTGCTTTCGAAACTATGATAGTTCGACTTTGAAACAGGATTTAAGAAATAGTCTTAAACATGATAAAAACGCCTTTGAATCACCTAAATATTATGAAATTGACAAGGATAAAATTCATGTTGTATTAAATTTTTCAGAGCAAAATAATTGGGGTTCTGCAACTGATGATAGTGGTAAATTAATAGATATGGATATGGATTATTTAAATACTTTGTTGAATGATGACGGTATTTATGTTCAGTTATATTCTGGAAAGCATATTGATGATTATGATAATAGCTGTATTCAATATCTTAGAATACTTGAAATATACTATTATAATAACACTCTTGATAGGAAACCAGCAATAGGTACTAAGAGGTAACAATTAAGTTATCTCTTTTTAATATACACAAAATAATGAAAATAAGTTCAAATATATAGTAAAATCTGCTATAATATAGATAGAGTTAAGAGGTGCATTAGTGAGAAATATTTATGATTTAACATTAAAAGAATTAGAAGATTACCTTATATCTATTGGAGAAAAATCATTTAGAGCTTCTCAAATATATGAAGGATTATATAAAAAGAGACTCTCTTCTTTTGATGAAATAACAAATATAAGTAAAGATTTAAGGCAAAAATTAAATAATACTTTCTCTTTATATAAAATTAAATTATTAATAAAACAGACAGGAGATAATGTTAATAAATACTTATTTGAACTAGAAGATGGTAATAAAATTGAATCAGTATTAATGTTTCATGACTATGGAATTAGTATTTGCGTATCATCACAAGTAGGATGTAATATGGGGTGTGCATTCTGTGAAAGTGGTAGACTAAAGAAAGTAAGAAATTTACTAGCCTATGAAATAGTAGAGCAGATACTTTTAATCGAAGAAGATATAAAGAAAAGAATAACTCATGTTGTTGTAATGGGAATAGGAGAGCCTTTTGATAACTATGATAATGTTCTAAGATTTGTTAAAATAATTAATTGTAATAAAGGAATAGATATTGGATCAAGACATATTACTATATCAACATGTGGAGTAATACCAGGTATTAAGAAGTTTATGAAGGAAGATGGACAAGTAAATTTAGCAATAAGCTTACATGCTCCAAGTGACGAATTAAGAAGTAAGATAATGCCTATTAATAAAGCATATCCTTTAAAAGAATTAATGAAAGTCATAAAAGAATATATTTCTGTTACTAATAGAAGAGTAACTTTTGAATATATTATGTTAGAGGATGTTAATGATTCGGAAAAAGAAGCATTAGAGTTAGTTAAATTACTTAGAGGAATAAACTGCTATGTAAATTTAATACCATATAATGAGACAGAAAATATCCAATTTAAAAGGACAAAAGAGTGGAAAATTATGAAGTTTTATGATATACTTAAATCGAATAAGATTAATGTAACAATTAGAAAAGAATTTGGAGGCTCTGTTGATGCTGCTTGCGGACAACTAAGAGCTAATAATTAAGGAAGTGAAATAATGCAAACATTTTATATGACAGATGCGGGAAAAGTAAGAACCCATAATGAAGATAATGTCACAATAATAAGTAATAAAAATAATGAATTCATTCTTGCCGTAGCAGATGGTATGGGAGGACATAAAGCCGGTGAAGTAGCATCAGGTATTGCTATAGATCATCTAACCGAAAGTTTTGAGGCTAAAGAAACGCTTGGTAAAAAAGAAGATGCTATTGACTGGTTAAGAATTATTGTTAAAGAAATTAATGATAAAATTTTTGCTTATACTGCATCTCATCCTGAAAGTAAAGGAATGGGTACTACTTTAGTAATTGCTGTAAAAACAGATGATTATATATTATATGGAAATATCGGTGATTCATCAGGATATGCTATAAAGAATGAAAAATTACATAAAATAACTAAAGATCATACATTAGTAAATTTACTAGTATCAACGGGAGAATTAACACCTGAACAAGCTAAATTTCATCCGAGAAAAAACTTATTAACAAGAGCATTAGGAGCGAATGATCCAATTGAAATAGATGTCTTTGATGTCGACAATACTGTTGATGGATTATTCTTATGCAGTGATGGACTTACTAATATGGTAACTGATGAACAAATAGAAAAAGTATTAAATAGTAAATCTTCAATTGAAGAACAAGTAGATAAATTAATCAAAAAGAGTAATATGCGTGGTGGCACAGATAATATATCAATAGCTTATCTAAGAAAAGAAAGTGGTGATTTATAATGCTATCTAGGGGTCAAAAAGTTAATGAAAGATATGAAATCATTAAAACCATTGGTGAAGGTGGTATGGCTAATGTATATTTAGCAAATGATACAATATTAGATCGAAAAGTAGCAATCAAAGTTTTAAGGGGAGATCTATCTAACGATGAAAAATTTATTCGTCGTTTTAAAAGAGAAGCTCTTTCAGTATCTAATCTTTCTCATCCCAATATTGTTGAAGTATATGATGTTGGAGAAGAAGAAGGAAACTATTACATTGTAATGGAATATATTGAAGGAAAAACATTAAAACAATTACTTCAAAAAAGAGGAGCCCTTACTTTAACTGAAGTAATTGATATCATGAGTCAGCTAACGGATGGCTTATCTCATGCCCATGAAGCATATATCATACATAGAGACATTAAGCCTCAAAACATTATGATTGAGGATAATGGCTTAGTAAAAATAACAGATTTTGGAATAGCTATGGCTTTAAATTCAACTCAGCTTACTCAAACAAACTCTGTTATGGGTTCAGTTCATTATTTACCACCAGAACAAGCAAATGGTAAAGGATCCACTGTTAAAAGTGATATCTATTCATTAGGAATACTAATGTATGAATTACTTACTGGTTCTGTTCCATTTAAAGGAGATAATGCTGTTGAAATAGCTTTGAAGCACATGAAAGAAAAACTACCTAGTATAAGAAAGCAAAATCCAACAATACCTCAGTCAATAGAAAATATCGTATTAAAAGCAACAGCAAAGAATCCTAAGAATAGATATGATACTGTAAAAGATATGTATAACGATTTACAGACTGCTATGGATAGAACTAATGAAAAAAGATTAGTTTATGAATATCCTGAAAATGATTTAGAAGAAACAAAAGTAGTTCCTGTTGTAACCAAAGAAGTAAAAAAATCAATGGTTGATAAGCCAAGTGATGTAGAAGATAAAGATTCTTCATTATTAAAAGAAAAAAATGATAAAAATAAACTTCCAATAATACTAGCGGTTGTACTATTAGTAGTACTAATAGTACTAGCAGGAGTTTACCTTCTAATCTCAAATAGAAATGTTAAAGAAGTAAAAGTACCTAATGTAATTGGATTAACTACTGAAGAAGCTATAGAAAAAATCAAAAAAGTAGGACTTGAATATACAACAAAATCAGAAGAAAATGCTGATGTTGAAGAAGGGTATGTTATAAAAACAGAACCAAAATCAGGATCTACTAAAACTAAGGGAAGTACCATAACAATAATAGAATCATCTGGTAAAGAGTATCTATTACTTGAAGACTATTCTGGAAAGAATTATTATGAGATTAAAGGTTTACTTGAAGCAAAAGGAATCAAAGTAGAAATGAAAACCAAATCGGTAGAGAATGTATCCGAATATAAAGACAAAGAAGATTTAATTATAGCTCAAGAACCAGAATATAAGTCTGATGAAGAAACAAAACTATTTAAAGGAGATAATGTTGTTCTTTATATACCAGAAGTAGATGTTTATCCTGATATGGTAGCGGAAAAATGGACTATTGATAAAGTTATAGAATTTGCCGATAAATATCATTTAACAATCGATAAATCATATAAAGAAACTGAAGATGAAGAGGAAGGAACTATTTTAAAACAAAGTAGAGAACCTGGAGATCCTATCTATAATGGTTATACCTTAAAGGTAACAATTGCTAAAAAACCTGAAGAAAAAGAACCAGTAGATGACCTTATCCCTTCGGATGATACAAATAAAGAGTCAAATAAAGAAAAAGATAAAAAAACAACTGAGTAAAAGGAGCATTAATGGAAGGCATAATAATAAAAAATGAAAGTAATAACTATACAGTAAGAACAAGTAAAGGAATCAATATATGTAAGCCAAGAGGAAAATTTCGCTTAGACAAAATAACTCCTTTAGTCGGAGATAATGTCATAATAGATGAAGAAAATAATTATATATTAGATATCAAACAAAGAAAGAATTTTCTTATAAGACCTCAGATAGCCAATGTTGATATTGCTCTTATAGTAACATCAGTAAAAGAACCAAACTTTGATTGCAATCTATTAGATAAATTGTTAACAATTATATCTTATAATAATATAAAACCAGTAATTTGTTTAACAAAATTAGATTTATTAAATAACATCGAAAGAAAAGAAATAGATAAAATAATGGATTATTATCAAAAGATTGGATATATTGTTACAAATAATGAAAGTATCAAAGAAATAAAGAAAATAATAAATAATAAAGTAATTGTTTTTGCAGGCCAGTCAGGAGCAGGTAAATCTTCTCTATTAAATAAGCTAGATAAAAACCTATCCCTTGAAACAAATGAAATATCAAAAGCTTTAGGAAGAGGAAAACATACAACAAGATGTACAACGTTATATGATATCGATGGAGCCTTAGTCGCAGATACCCCAGGCTTTTCATCCGTAGATTTTCTAGGTATGACTAAAGAAGATATAAGAGATAATATGAAAGAAATGTTTGATAATTTAGATAATTGCAAATATAGGGATTGTATGCATATAAAAGAAGATGATTGTAGAGTCAAAAAACTCCTTAGTGAAGGTAAAATATTACCATCTAGATATGAGAACTATAAAAAATTTATCGGAGGCAAATAATATGAAATTATCAGTATCATTATTAAATGCAGAAGACAAACTATTTACAACTAAAAAAATTAATAATACAGAAATAGATTACTTTCATATTGATGTAATGGACGGAAAATTCGTCTCACAAACATCTTTCTCAATTAAAGAAATACAAGAAATATCTAATGTCAGTAAAAAACCTCTAGATATTCATCTTATGGTAAATGATCCTAGTATCTATATTGAACAGTTAAAAGAACTCTCAAATATAAATAACATAACATTTCATCTAGAAATAGATAAGGATATTAATAAATTATTAACAAAAATAAAAGACTATGGCATTAAAAGAGGAATAGCAATAAAACCAAATACTGATATAAATTTATTAAAACCATATTTAGATAATATTGACCTAATACTTATAATGACCGTAGAACCTGGTTATGGTGGTCAACCCTTTATTGAATCAAGTGTAGAAAGAATAAAAAAGATAAAAGAGTTAATAAAAGATTATAATATTCTACTTGAAGTAGATGGTGGTATAAATGATAAAACCATAAAAAAAGTATCTCTTTCCGATATAGCAGTAGTGGGTTCCTATATAACTACTAGTGACAATATGGAAGAAAGAATTAATAATTTATTAGTATAAATAAAAACTCCTATTTAATAATAATATTGAAAGGAGTTTTCTTTTATGAATAATAATAATAATATAAATAAAGAAATAATTGAAGAAGAATATATGCTAGGAAAAGAATATTATAATAAATTATTAGATAGTGCTAAACAGGAAAAAGATAATAAATATAAATAAAAAAAGACAGATACAATATCTATCTTAAGCAGCTTTCTTACTATTCTTTTTAAAAGTTCTAGCTTCTCTAACACTAGTCTTAATTTTTTTACCAAATTCATCAACAATAGTAGTAAAATTAACTTTTTGTTTGCTTTTTGTTATTTTTAAACAATTAGGTCTATTATTAACAGATCTAGTTTTTTTAGTTGTTACTTTCTTCATAATTCTTCCTCCTCATCAGTTCGATATTAACTTTATCATAAAAATGGTATTTAGTCAATAATTATTTAATTATTTCTATGTTTTTCCCTATCTTCGTTATCCTTTTTAATAAATTCTCTAAGTATTTTAGTAATAGCTCTTTTCTCTATTCGAGAAACATAACTTCTCGATATTCCAAGTTTTTTAGATATTTCTTTTTGTGTTACTTCATCATTACCATCGAGACCATATCTTTTTTCAATAATATCTCTTTCTCTTGGGGTAAGAATATTTAAGTATTTTCTTAGTAGTTTAATATTATCTTGTTTATCTATTTCATCAGCATAATCTGGATCTTCTGTTTTAAGAACATCAAGTATAGTAATTTCATTACCCTCTTTATCAAAACTAATACCATCAAATAAACTAACATTTTTAGAATTTTTTTTATCTGCCCTAAAATGCATAAGAATTTCATTTTCTGCGCATTTAGCTATATAAGTAGTAAGCCTAACATTCTTATTAGGAGAAAAACTATCTATCCCTTTAATCAACCCAACAGTACCAATACCGATTAAATCATCTGTATCATTAGTACTAGATTCAAACTTTTTTACAATATGAGCTACTAATCTTAAATTATGCTCAATAAGTTTACTTCTAGCGGCCTTATCTCCTTTTAGCATTTTATCAATATATAATTCTTCTTCCTCTTTAGAAAGTGGCTCAGGGAAAGCATTATTAGAATAAGAACCGGAAAAGAAAGAAAAATTACTTATAAGAAAATTAATTAAATTAATTAACATCGCATAAACCTCCTAATAAAGATTATGCAAAAAATGTCATATAAAGATATAAATAACTTCAAAATAGAAAAAAAGTATAGTATAATTAAAAGGAGGTGGAAAATGAATTACTTTTATCCTGATATATATTCTCAAAGTATTTATACAATTAATTACAATAAATTAATTGATAAAGGAATTAAATGTCTACTATTTGATTTAGATAATACATGTATACCATATATAGATAAGAAACCAACAAAAGAATTAAAAGAGCATTTTGATAAACTTAAAGATATGGGCTTTAAAGTAATTATTTTTTCCAATTCTTCTAAAGAAAGATTAGAACCATTTAAAAACTACTTAAATGTTGATTGCTGTGCTAAGGCAGGCAAACCAAGAAAAAGAAAATTTTTAAAAGTATTAAAAAAATATCATTTAAATTTACCTGATGTAGCCATAATAGGAGATCAATTAGTAACGGATATTTATGGCGGAAATAAAGTAGGAATAACCACAGTATTAGTAAATCCAATTTCTAATATTGATATGCCATTTACTAAAATACATCGTTTTATTGAAAAAATAGAAATTAAAAAGATGAATAAAAAAGGCATTTTTAAGTTAGGAGAATATTATGATTAAAAAGTGTATAGGATGCGGAAGTATTCTTCAAGAACAAGATATTAATAAAGTAGGTTATACAAGTAATATAAATAATCCATTATGTGAAAGATGCTTTAAATTAAAATATTATGGAGAATATCAGAGTGTAAATTTAAATAACAGTGATTATAAAAAAATAATAGATAGTATACCCGAAAATTCATTAGTGGTCTATATTACTTCTCTTTTAAATATAAATTTAGATTATGTTGATCGTTTTAAGAATGTGTTAATTGTTTTAACCAAAAAAGACTTACTACCAAAATCCACAAAAGATTATAAATTAATTGACTATATAAAAAAACATACCAATAATTACCTAGATATTGAAGTAGTTAGTGCTGTTAAAAATTATAATTTAGATAATCTTTTAAATAAGATAAAGAAATATAGTAATAACAAAGAAATATATTTTGTAGGTATGACAAATTCTGGTAAGTCAACTTTAATAAATAGTCTTATAAAAAATTATACAGAAGATAATATTGAAATAACAACAAGTATATACCCATCGACAACATTAGATAAAATTACCATTGATTTAGGTAATGTAAAAATAATTGACACTCCAGGACTATTAAGTGAAAAAAGTATATTAAATTATTTATCATTAAAAGAGATAAAGAAGATAACCCCAAAGAAAGAATTAAAACCCCGAAGCTACCAAATAAGTAAAGAGGCATCATTAATTATTGAAAATATGCTAAGAATAGATATTCATAATAAAGACAATATTGTTATATATATAGCAAATAATTTAAATATTACAAAGATAGGAAAAGATAATAAAAAATTAATAGAATCAAAAAAATATAGTTTAAAAATAGAAAAAAACAAAGATATCGTAATTGAAGATTTATGTTTTATTAAATGTCAAAATAATATTAATATTGATATTTATTCATTCTACGATGTAAACATCTATACAAGAGATAATTTAATATAAAAAAAGAGTAATTCTATTTACTTTTTTTTCTTTTTATATTATAATTTATTTAAGATAGAGAGGGGACGCATATGAAGTATTTTACAATGGAAGAATTAGATTATATTGCTAAAGAATTAATAGAAAATCCAAGTAAGGAAACATTAAAAAGATTAAATGATAAGTATAATGGAGAAGGAACTACGAATAATTTAAATTGGGTAGAGGCCCAAAAAGAAGAACAAATAGTACCATCAAAACCTATTGAAAAAATAGATAATAAAATTGAATTAAATAGTAATCCAATTCCAAATTTAAACATGCCTATTTATGAAAATCAAAATAGTCAAATTTCGGAAACATCTAAAATTGATATAATGAGTTCTCCCCAGACTAATGAAGAACTTGTTGTGAAAACCCCTGTATGGGAGCCTATTACAAATAGTTCTAATACATTATTTGGAGCAACTATAAATAATCAAAATAATTCAGTTAATGAAAATAAAACTGCTAATGATAGCATTGTAGTACCTAATTTAGGCATCCAAAATAATAATACAAATAGTTTTGAATTACCTAATATAAATACAAAGTCAAATTTAAATGGGGTACCAAGCTTAGATCTACCTAAAACAGAAACCCCAATAGTAAATAATAATGTCCCATTTACGGGTAATTTATGGGAAACAAATAATAATGGAATAAATACTATGATGCAGACAACTGACAATTTTAATGTAGCCGTAGAAAATACTAACAATAATGAAATAAGAGGAACAAATCCATTCTTTCAACCAAATCCTAATATAACAAATAATCCAATACCAGTAAGTGAGCCTCCTAAAGTAGAAGGACCTACTATGTTTGGACAATTTGAACAAAATTTTAATAATAATGCAGCTTAAAAGCTGCTTTTTCTATATTGACATTACTATCTAAATAATATATAATAACAAAAGAATTGAGGTATTTATGAATGCAAAACAAATAAATGTCCAAGTATTAGCTTTACTAGGAGATGCAGTATTTTCACTATATATAAGAGAAGAACTACTTAAATTAGGCTTTAATAATCCTAATTTGCTTCAAAAAGAATCTACTAATTATGTATCCGC
Source organism: uncultured Caryophanales bacterium (assembly GCA_946611235.1). Classification (GTDB taxonomy): domain Bacteria; phylum Bacillota_I; class Bacilli_A; order RF39; family UBA660; genus CAG-302. The sequence continues at coordinate 24,271 of CAMODE010000001.1, forward strand.
TAAAAGCCAAGCAAGAATCCTTGAAGAATTAATAAACAAACAAGTATTAACAGAATCAGAAATAGATACCGTTAAACGCGGAAGAAATAATAAAAAAGATAATCATCCTAAAAATACCGATATAATTACATATAAACTATCTACAGGATTTGAAGCCCTACTCGGAGACCTTTACCTAAATAATAAAGAAAGATTAAAAGAAGTATTATCGAATATCGAGGTGAAAAGATGAAAATATACGGAAAAAATGTGGCATTAGAAAAACTAAAAAGTAATAACAAAATTAATAAAATATATATAAGTAATAAGTTTAATGATGAGGTAATCATATCATTAATAAAAAATAAAAATATACCTACAAAAATAGTTGATAATAGAGAACTAGATAAAATGTGTAAAGGACTACATCAAGGTATAGTTTTAGAAGTAGAAGATATAAAAACATATGATTTAGAAAAAACATTAGAACAAATTGATAAAGAGTATCCCCTTATAGTAATATTAGATCATATTGAAGACCCACATAATTTTGGGGCAATAATAAGATCTTGCGAAGCCTTTGGGGTAGACGCTATTATTATTCCTAACGACAGATCTGTTGATATAACAAGTACTGTAGTTAAAGTATCAGTGGGAACAATAGAAAAAATAAAGATAATCAAAGTAGTAAATCTAAATAATACAATCAAAAAATTAAAAGAGTATGGTTACTGGATAGTAGGAACAGATATGGAAGGAACAGATTATACTAATATTGACTATAAAACTAAAATAGCTATAGTTATTGGCAATGAAGGTAAAGGTATAAGTAGATTAGTAAGTGAAAATTGCGATTATTTAGCAAAAATACCAATGAAAGGAACAGTTAATAGTTTAAATGCCTCTGTTGCATGTGGTATATTTTTATCAGAAATAAATAGATCGAGGGGGTAGTAAGATGTTAGATGATTATGAATTACTTTATCTTGCTAATGAAAAAAATGAAGATGCAATAAATGAATTATTAAAGAAGTATTATTGGCTAATAAGTTATAAAGCAATTAAATGTGCTACATCAAAACAAGATGAAGAAGATTTTGTTAATGAAGGTATAATAGGTTTTTATGAAGCTATTAATAGTTATAAAGAAATAAATAATACAAGATTTATAACTTATTTAAATTCATGCCTTGATCGTAGATTAAGTAATTATAAAAAATTTCTTTTAAGAAAAAAATTTCATATATTAAATAATGCTCTTTCATTAGATGATAATAATATGCAGCTAGATAAATATTTATTGGATAATAGAGAAAATCCAGATATTGTTTTAATAAATGAAGAAAAATATAAAATATTAAAAAAGAGAATATTAAAATATTTAAATAGTACTGAAGAACTAGTCTTTATACTTAAAGAACAAAATTATACTCCCAAAGAAATATCTAGAATAATAGATATCAAAATAGTGGATATATATAATATAATTAAAAGCATTAGAACAAAAGCTATTAAAGCAATGTCAAATTAATGTCATAAATCAAAAAAAGCATTTACTTTTTGTTAATTATTGTTTATACTATAAGTATAGTAAAAAGGAGGCCTAAAAAATGTCAGAGAAAGAAATTAATGCCTTAAAGGATGCGCTAAAGTTAGAAAATAATATAAAATCATTTATAGAAAAATACGGAATAGAAGCTTTAAGAATTATACTAAATCATGTAGGATTTTTTGAAAAAGTAGGAATATTAAATCCTGAAGAAGTAGATAAAAGTGAGCTTGAAGAGCAATTAAAAGGATTACCCCTAAGTAATAGTAATCCAGTAGATAATAATTTAAAGATAGATAAAAGTAGTAACCCAGAAGATTTTGGCCTTTATAAAAAAGTTTTAGATAGAGGAGATACTTCTATTGGAGATACAAGTATTTACGCTCAAGATCCTAAGATACTATCAAAAGTTGAGGAAGATAGAACAAGTCACCCAAAATTAGTACCAGCTGGGGCAAATATACAAGAACCTATGCCCCCACTTTTCGAAGACCTCTCAGCTCATCCTAAGTTAACTCCAGTTGAACCACCGGCTCCAGTTGCTATGACAAAACCTGAAGAGATATATGATGGGAAACAAAAAAAGTTAGTCCCATCACAAGGAGAAACTCGTCAAAATAATCTATGGGATGATATTGGTTCTCCTGTAGCCCCAGGACAAATTAAATTTTAAGGAATATAAAGAATGCTTTAATTAGCATTTTTTCTTTTATGCTTTTATAACAAACAAATGTATTAATATTATAGATTGACAATTACATTTTCATATAGTAAAATATTAATGATATCAAAAAAGAGGTGACTTTAATAATGGATAAAATAATAATAAAGGGTGCAAGAGAAAACAATTTAAAAAATATAAATATCGAAATACCTAAAAATAAGTTAGTGGTAATGACGGGAGTATCAGGTAGCGGTAAATCTTCTCTTGCCTTTGATACAATATATGCTGAAGGTCAAAGAAGATATGTCGAAAGTCTATCTGCTTATGCAAGACAATTTTTAGATAATTCAGGCAAACCAGATGTTGATGTAATCGAGGGCTTATCTCCAAGTATTTCAATAGATCAAAAAACTACGAATAAAAATCCAAGAAGTACTGTTGGAACAATAACAGAAATATATGATTATCTAAGACTATTATTTGCAAGAGTTGGGGTGCCATATTGTCCTAATCACCATATACCAATAACATCACAATCAATTGAAGAAATGACTAATAGAATTCTAGAATTAGAAGAAAATACAAAAATAATGGTCATGTCTCCAATAGCAAGAGGAGAAAAAGGTACTCAAAAAGATTTATTTGAAAAATTAAGAAAAGAAGGATACATAAGAGTAAAAGTAGATGGAGAAATAAAAGATTTATCTGAAGATATCGAACTAGAAAAAAATAAAAAGCATAATATCTATGTAATTGTCGATCGTTTAGTAATAAAAGAAGGAATAAGAAGTAGATTATATTCATCGTTAGAAACCGCTACTAACTTAGGACATGGCAAAGTAATTATCGATGTAATCGGAGGAGAAGAAATACTTCTATCTGAAGATTATGCATGCCCATATTGTGATTACTCGCTTGAAGAATTAGAACCAAGGATATTTTCCTTTAATGCTCCATATGGTTCTTGCGAAGATTGTAAAGGACTTGGTATAAAATATAAAATAGATGTTGACTTAGTAATACCTGACAGAAATAAATCAATTCTTGAGGGAGCTATAAAACCTATTAATATTGATGAAGAATCAAATATTACATATACAGAATTAACTACTGTAGCTAAATACTATAATATTGATTTAAATAAGAAAGTAAAAGATTTAAAAAAAGAAGAATTAGATATAATTTTATATGGTTCTAAAGATTTAATGAATTTTAATTATACATCAAAGACAGGCAATACTAGAAAGACAACTAATTACTATGAAGGAATAATAACTAATCTTGAAAGAAGATATATCGAAACCAAAAGTACTTGGATTAGAGAATGGATCGAAGGCTATATGACTGAACTAGAGTGTCCTACTTGTCATGGTTCAAGATTAAAAGATTCCGTATTACATGTTTTAATAAATAATAAAAATATTTATGAAGTAACATGTATGTCTATTGAAGAATTAAAAGGGTTTATTACTAATTTAAAACTAAGTAAAGAAAAGAAAGAAATATCTGATATTGTAATAAAAGAAATATCTTCTAGATTAAACTTTTTAAATAACGTTGGCTTAGGATATTTAACATTATCTAGAGAAGCAGGAACATTATCAGGTGGTGAAAGTCAAAGAATAAGATTAGCCACTCAAATAGGCTCTCGACTAACAGGAGTTCTATATGTCTTAGATGAACCAAGTATTGGTCTTCATCAAAGAGATAATCAAAAACTAATAAATTCATTAATAGAAATGCGTGATTTAGGAAATTCTCTAATAGTCGTAGAGCATGATACTGATACCATGCTTGCCTCAGATTATCTAATAGATATCGGACCAGGAGCAGGAGAGTCTGGTGGTTACGTCGTAGCAGCAGGTACTCCCGAAGAAGTAATGAATAATCCAAATAGTATTACAGGAAGATATCTAAAAGGAATCGAGAAAATAGAAATTCCTAAAAAGAGAAGAAAAGGTAATAAAAAGTATTTAGAAATAAAAGGTGCTGAAGAAAACAACTTAAAGAAAATAAATGTTAAGATACCTCTTGGTACTATGACATTAGTAACAGGAGTATCTGGTAGTGGTAAATCAACCTTAATAAATGAAATTTTATATAAAGTACTTGCTACAAATATCTATAAATCAAAATTAAAACCAGGTAAACATAAAGAAGTAAAAGGAATAGAGAATGTTGACAAAGTAGTTCAAATAACGCAAAGCCCAATTGGAAGAACTCCAAGAAGTAATCCTGCGACTTATACAGGAGTATTTGATGATATAAGAGATATCTTTGCCGAAACCAAAGAAGCCAAAATAAGAGGATACGATAAAGGAAGATTTAGCTTTAATGTTAAAGGTGGAAGATGTGAAGCATGTTGGGGAGATGGAGTAAAGAAAATAGAAATGCACTTTCTACCAGATGTCTATGTACCATGTGAAGTATGTCATGGGACGAAATATAATACTGAAACATTAGAAGTAAAATATAAAGGAAAAAGTATCTATGACGTATTAAATTTAAGAGTAGATGAAGCCATCGAATTCTTTGCAAATCATCCCAAAGTATTAAATAAATTACAAGTACTTCATGATGTAGGACTAGGCTATGTAAAATTAGGCCAAAGTGCTCCTACATTATCAGGAGGAGAAGCAGCTCGTGTAAAACTATCTAAAGAATTACAAAAGAAGCCTACTGGTAAAACAGTCTTTATCTTAGACGAACCTACTACTGGACTACATCAAGATGATATCAAAAAACTACTAGTTATCTTACAACGAATCGTCGATAATGGAGATACTGTAATAATTATTGAACATAATCTTGATGTCATTAAAGTAGCGGACTATATCATCGACCTAGGCCCTGAAGGGGGAAATAACGGAGGAACAGTCGTAGCTACTGGTACTCCTGAAGAAGTGTCTCTTGTAAAAGAATCATATACAGGACAGTTCCTAAAAGAAATATTAAATAAGTAAAAAAATAGTTCATTTTAATTTGAACTATTTTTCTTATTTTAAATATCCGTTTTAATAAATATAATATACTAACATAATCAAAAGTTAATACATACTAACATTATCATAAATTAATAACACACACCAGTTCTTAAAAGAAGTTGTTGTATTGACACAATAATAAAATTATGATAGTATATTCATCAACAAAAGGAGGGTTTTATGGAAAAAATAATTAAAGAACAAATAGGAGATGTCATATACTATCATGCTGAGAACCATGATAAAAGATTTTATGTAAAAATAATAGATGAAGAATCTGGAATTCCTTGTTTATGTTATAATGATGAAACCTACGGAGAAATTGAATTAAAAAAACTTGGTTATGTTGGCCCAAGTACAAAAACAAATTTTATTTATCAAGTTGAAAACTTAGGTATCGATAGAAAGGGACCGGGTTTTTACATAAAAACATCTTTTAAATATAATAAAACCGCAGATTTAAGACTATATTGCTTTTACGTTAAAGATAATTGGCCAAAACTATATCCACTCAAGCCTAGAACAATTGTTAATGGTTCTCTTGATGAAATATTTATTAATCCCCATCATTACATATATGATTTAGAAGATAAATATGATGCAGATAAAGGTGGAAGAATTTCTGGCGTTAATGGACAACTAAATAGAAAGCATAGTATTATATATACAAAAAAAATTGATGATGATACATATGCAGAAGTTGAAAAAGTCTTTAAAGAAAAAAACATTATATTAATTAAAGATATTTTTCCTCAAACAATTTTTGATGGTTCTACAACTCTTTCACTAGAAGAAATAACTTATGGAATAGATGCTAATACTTTAGAGGTTGTTACTCCTATTTATAGCATGAGACAGCAGGCATTTATTGATATAGAACAAGATGCATTTATTAATAATGGAGGAGAATACCCATCATGGGCAATGGGACATTTTAACGAATCTGATTTTGATGCAACAGTAGTATTTAAAATTCTTGCTCCCCTAATTACTATTCCTACAAAAGGGCCAGATATACTTAATTCAGATGGAAACATTAATGATGCTTTTGCTAAAAGGTTATTATTAAAAAAATAGTTCATATCAAATTTGAACTATTTTTCTTATTTTAAATACCAAGTATTATTAATATCACAACTTTGACTTAAAGGTTCAGGATTAGGTTTATCCAGGATAGCAATCGTAGGCATCCTAAAGGCTGTACCAAACATAATACAAGTACCTGGATGCAATGTTTTAATTTTATTAGTTACTGTAATATCTGCACTAGATATAATATCTTTAATGAATTGTAGATCCTTAGGATGAAACATTTTAAATACTAAGAAATTACTACATTGTGAAATCGTTGTTTCCGATAATTCTGAAGGTCTTTGAGATACTATACCAAGAAGTAATCCATATTTTCTACCTTCTTTAGCAATTCTTTCAAATATATTATAACCAAGTATATCTACATCACTATCATTTTGTACGTATCTATGAGCTTCTTCTAGTACAATATGGAATGGCATCGAAGCTCTTTGATTAAGGGAAGTAATATAATCAAATAAAAGTTTAGAATATATTTTAACTAAGTTTTTAGCAAATCTATCATCAACATAGTTTATATTAAAGTTAACAATCTGAGCCTTTCTACCATTATTACAAGTAAGCAATGTACTTATAAAGCCTTCTCTATTGACATATCCGTCATACTCAAAATATCTAGCATAATCACTATTCATAAGATTATTAAATCTTACTTTAAGAACATTACCAAGTTCAAAAGCAGTATCACTGTTCATTATACCTTCACTAATTAGTGCAAACTCAAGAGCAGTAGAAAAATCCTTCATCGTATACATAAACTCACCATTAGGTAGATTTAATTCAAAATTATTTAGACATAAACTTTCCAAGTACTCAATGACAAGTTCAACATCTGCAAACTCCCCACCTTGTTCAACAAATAAACATTGTCTAATTGTTCTAGTCCATCCACCTTTTTCAAGTTTAATTTCAAGATTAAGATTACTAGTACTAAACTTAGTTAGGATAGATACAAACTTATTTCTAATAAGACTAGGAGCTTTACCAGAAAATAATACATCTAAAAGACATCTAGCTATAATATCATTTTTTTGACCAATAACCTCTGCTTCTTCTCTAGCAAAATAAGAAACTAACTTTAAAGCTTTCTCAATAATAGGAATTTGTTCTTTAGAAGTAACATTCATAAGTAGACATAGATCATCTACTCCAAGAAGCCAAAAGGGGTACCTAAGTAGTTCAAACTCATTACTATTTATATCAGTAGTGTATACTTTATAATTAATGTTTTCATTAACTTCATGGATTCTCGAAAAAGCTCGCTGATACTCACCATAAGCATCAAATAAGAAAATATTTGAGTAAAAAGGTAATTTCTTACATTGATAAAAGACACTTTGAAGTATTTTAGCGACACTATAACTTTTACCAGAACCAGAGTTACCTAGAATAGAAAAATGATTAGAAAAGAAGTTTCCTATATCTAGTTTAAGATTGTAATTAGGGTATACATAACTCTTACCAAGTACAATGCTATTATCAGAACTGCTACTTAAAATAATATCTAGACTAGCATTATCAATAAGTTCACATACTGCATTAAAAGAAGGCTTAGTAATATCGCCAAATAAAAATTTACCATTCCTTATTTCCCCGGTAAGAACAGTTTTCATGATACCATCTTCAATAGAAGTAACTTCACCGATACTAGTAAAGTCCTTATCTTTAAATACAACATGTTTACCAATTAAGCCATCTATTGAATAAATATCTATACCAAGTCTAACAGATACAATACTTTCGTCAATAGCAATAATCTTTCCTAGCATCCTAACTACATCCTTTCTATTCTATAACAATTATACATCATAAAATAAAATTTGTATATAAATAATTGAAAAAAAACAAGAGTTATGGTAATATGTATTTATAAATAACACTATATATAGGAGGAAAATATGAAAGAATATGTTGTAAAGAAATGTTTGAAGTGTGGAGCTTTAGTAAGAGTATTAGAAGATTGTCCAAATCCCGAATGTGGTATTAAATGTTGTGGTGAACCTATGACTAAATTGAAAACTAATTGTACTGATGGAGCGGTAGAAAAACATGTTCCTAGTTATAAAATAGATGATAGTAAAGTATATGTAACTGTAAACCATGTTATGGAAGAAGATCATTATATCGAGTGGATTAGTTTTGTCTATGATGATATTGAAATAACAACATACTTAACACCAGGTAAAAAGGCTACTGCTCATGGAAAATATGTTAAAGGAATGAAAATATATTCATATTGTAATAGACATGGATTATGGGTAACAGAAGTAGAGTAATTAATTATGGAAGTACAAGAGTTAGAAAATAAAATAAAAGAATTAGAAGCCCGTCTATCTAGATTAGAAAAAATAGAAACAAGAAGACAAACTACTAAGTATATCAAACTATTTATTAAAATTATAATACTATTAGTAATTTTATTTGGTATATGGATAGGTTACAACTATGTAAATGAAACATTTATTAAACCATATAAAGAAACAGTAGATGAAATAAAAGGAACTTATGATAATGTAAAAAACTATGATTTTTCTCTAGAAAATATTCTAGGTAAAAATAAAGATAAGAATAAAGAATAATACTTGTATAGGTATTATTTTTTTAAATCTTTTGAAGCCTGTAGTCTTCAAAAGTACTTTAGAGCCTGTAGTCTCTAAAGTAACAATTATTTAATATTAGATTTTCAATAATAATATTGATATAACCATTGCAACTTAAAGCTATTCTTGGTACAATAAAATTATACAAGGGTGGTTTTATGATTAAAAGAATAAT
>CAMODE010000002.1 GCA_946611235.1 uncultured Caryophanales bacterium
TATTTCTTGTCCTATCTAAAAGTTTTCCACCTCTTATAAAGAGAATTTGAATACTTATATAGTTATCTTTAGTATAGTATCCTACGACATCGGTATTTACTGATTCATCTAAATCTACTTTTTGTTTTTCCGTAGTAATATTTATATAATCTAATAAATCTTTATATTCTAAAGCTTTTTCATATTCCATATTCTCAGAATAGATATTCATTTTTTCTTTTAATCGATCAGTGAGTACCTTAGTATTACCATTTAAGAAAGATACTATTTCACTCTTCATATTATCTATTTCTTCTTTAGGAATATCTTTTTCGCAGTAACCAAGGCACTGCCCAATATGATAATATAAGCATACTTTCTTTTCATAGACATTACATTTTCTAAGGGGATATATTCTATTTAAAATTTCTACCACTTTTTTAGCAGCGGTTACATTAGGATATGGTCCAAATAAATTATTCTTTATTTTTCTTATATTTATCTTTCTTATGATTCTAAGTCTTGGTACTTTTTCATCAGTAAGTTCTATATAAGGATAACTTTTATCATCACGATATAAAATATTATATTTAGGATTATATTTCTTTATTAAATTTATTTCTAGTAATAAACTTTCCATTTCCGTATTAGTAACAATATACTCAAAATAAGCTATTTCTCTTACTAACATCATCGTTTTACCAGTATGCTCTCTTTGAAAGTAAGAACTTAGTCTATTCTTTAGATTCTTACTCTTTCCTACATAGATAACAATACCTTCTTTATTATGCATTAAATAGCATCCTGGTAAATGTGGTACTAGTGATAATTCTTCTTTAAACATAAAAGTCCTCCTTATATAAGAAAAAACCCTTAAAGGGTTAATTTATCTAATGGCGGAGTAGGAGAGATTTGAACTCTCGCAGCAGTTACCCACTCTACACCCTTAGCAGGGGCGCCTCTTCAGCCTCTTGAGTACTACTCCACGTGCTACATATATAATGATATATTATTTTTTTTTAAAAGTCAACTAATTTTAGCCATTTTTATATCATCTCTCTCTTTATATAATTCTAACATTTCTAGTACTACTTTCTTTATTTCTTCTTCATTAGTACTCTTCTCTATTATATTATCATATTCATTTATACTATCTATTATTTCTTTATTATTAAGTAAATATTCTTTTATATTTAATTCTTTATTATATATTTTTTCTATTTTTTTAATATTATCTTTATTCTTAGTTATTCCGATAACAGCATTATATTTACCATTGTCTTCATAATAGATATAGTTGCCTAAACTAGATGCTTTCATACTATCATAATCATCATATGATGAATCAATAAGCATATATATAACATTCGACGACAATGTATCCGAAGCCTTTTCTTCATAAATACTAAAGAGTAACCTACCACATATAGAGCCACATACTACTGATAAAAAAATAGGTATAAATATCTTCTTTAATCTTTCTTTCATATAATCACCAAAGATATTGTATACCTAAATATTCAAATAATTTGTCGAATTATATTAACATGTTTTATTATTATATACTATTATATTTGCTTCAAAGTTCTCTTTAGTAAACTTACTATCAGCAGTTATTTTAAATAAAACATAGTCCCCATTATCAATATTTCCTGTTTTATTTGTTGTTATTTTTATGTTACTTAAATTTTTATTTAAAGTTTTATCATAGTTATTTGTACCATTATATGTAATTTGATTATTATTATCTAATTCAATACTAGAACTATTAGAACAAAAATTTATTTGACATGATGTATCAGTACAGGTGATGCTACTAATTCCTCCGTTTTCTTCTATATCATCTTCAAGTAGTTTTTTTATATTTTTTGTTATTAATGCTTTATCAGTAAGTATTTCTGTATCTATATAAGCATCATCTGTTACATTTACTAATTTTATAGTTATTTCCATTAGAAAGATAGCTATAGAGATAGCTACGACGGATGCGAGAATTACTTCTACTGCTAGATATCCTCTTCGATTAAGGTTCATTTGTCTCACCTACTTTTAATGTGTAATAGTAGACATCATCATTACCTTTAGATAGTTCTACGATTATTAGATACTTATATTTATCAAATTCTATTTTATCTTCCAAATATTTTATATAATCTTTTAGATTATCATCATTAATAGTTAAACTATTTATTTCTTCTAATGGTACAGCATCAGATTTTAGATAATATACTTTATTTATAGTATAACTTGTATTATTATTATAAAAATTTTTAAATTTTATTACTTCATCATTTATGTTATCCGCTAATAAATCTTTATAATTATCATTAGAGTAATCATCTAGATTGTTATTTTTTATTAAAATATTATTTACTTCCATAGTAATATACATTGCATCAATATCATAGTATCTATTTCTTTTATCAAAAGCACTAGACATTCTATTTAGTGATATATATAAAAATACTAGTACTGTAGAAACTACTGATGCCACAATTACTACTTCAGCGAGCATAAATCCTTTTTTATTCAATTTCATTTTTTATCACCTTTTTGTTGATATTTTACTAAATATATTATATAATAATTATAGAATAAAATCTAGTCTTTTTTGAAAAGAATGGAAAGAGGGATATTATGCAAAATGTGAGTACTGCACCTAATAATAATGTGCAGAGTGGTAAAGGCAATTTAAATAATATTAATAATCAGGTTAATAATCAAAGCAGTACTCAAATGAGTATGCAAGGAAAAATAAGCAATCAAAATAATAAACCTGTACAAAATAATCAGCCTAGTATGAATAGTAAAAATAATTTTAATACCGCGATTAACATGGAAAAAAATGGAAATATTGATTTTACAAGAATGCCCGTTGTTGATATAGTTAATTCGATTATTTTGACTGGAGTAAATGCTGGTGGTAGTGATATTCATATGGATCCTACTGATGAAGGTATAACGGTAAGAATAAGAGTTGATGGTCTACTAAGAGATTATTTTAAATTACCTAGAGATATTAAACAAAATGTTACGACAAGAATTAAAATAATGGCTGGTATGAATATTACTGAGACAAGACTTCCACAAGATGGTGGTATTAAAGATAAAATAAATGGTAAAGATTTAGATCTTCGTGTTTCTTCCCTTCCTACTAAAAGAGGAGAAAAAATCGTTATAAGAATAATGGATTATTCCATGAGTTTAAAAGGTATTGAATACTTATATTTTAGTGAGACTAACTATAATAAGGTATTGAAGATGCTTTCTACTCCTAATGGAATAATATTAGTTACGGGAGCTACAGGTACTGGTAAATCTACTACTCTATACTCTTTCTTACAAAAGCTTAATGTTGAAGGTAGTAACCTTATTACTGTAGAAGACCCAGTAGAAATGGATATTGAAGGTGTTAACCAAGTACAAGTAAATAGTGAAATAGGACTTGACTTTGCAGCAGTACTACGTAGTATTTTAAGACAAGACCCTAATGTTATTATGATTGGTGAGATAAGAGACTCGGAAACTGCTCAAATAGCTGTTAGAGCTTCTATTACTGGACACTTAGTACTATCGACAATACATACTAATAATTCACTTAATACTATTGAAAGACTACTAGATATGAATGTTGAAAGATATTTGCTAGCTTCAGCGTTAGAAGGAATTGTTTCACAGAAGCTTGCTAGAATGCTTTGTAATAAATGTAAAGTTAAAAGAACAGTTACAGAGGCAGAGCGTAACTTATTTAAGTCTGTTTTAGGTCAAGATATTAATGAAATATATGCCGCTAACCCTTCAGGATGTCCTCATTGTAGTCATGGTTATAAAGGAAGAATTGCTGTTCATGAAGTTCTTCTTATTAATCAAGATATTAGGGATGCTATTAGTGCTGGTATGAGAAAAGAAGAATTAAGAAAATTAGTATATAATAAAGATGTTATTACAATGTTACAAGATGGTTTATTTAAGGTAGTTGCAGGATTTACCACTACTGATGAAATACTTAAATTAATTGAAGTAGATGATTCTGATTTTGGAGTAAAATAAAAAGTGTACAATAGTTACACTTTTTTATTTTATTACTTTATCTTTATAGTTAAATACTGGTTTAAAAGATAATCGATGATACTTAGTAATACCATACTTTTCTATTGCTTCGAGATGTTTTTTAGTACCATATCCTTTATTATTTTTTAAATCATACATTGGATACTTAATATCAAGTTCATACATCATTCTATCTCTTGTTACTTTAGCTATAACAGAAGCAGCCGCTATAGATATTGACTTAGCATCTCCTTTAATAATACTAGTAGTAGGTACATCAATATCTAATGGCATGGCATCAATTAAAACATGATCTAATTTTATATTAGTATTTTTAATTGCTTCCTTCATAGCTATTTTAGTAGCTTCATAGATATTTATTTCATCTATTTTCTTTTCATCTACTATTCCTACTCCAATGGCAATAGCTTTTTCTTTGATAATATCATAAAACAAATCTCTTTTCTTTTCGGATAATTTCTTAGAGTCAGTAAGTCCTTCTAATACAAAGTCTTTTGGTAAGACCACGCATGCTGCGACAACGCTTCCTATTAAAGGACCGCGCCCTACTTCATCTACTCCTCCAATTAGATTTAATCCTTTAGCATATAATTCTTTTTCATATTTATATAAATCTTCCATTAGTTAAATTTACCTCTTATATTATTTAATTTAGTTTGATTATTAAAACTATTCATACCATTTATATTTCTCTGTAAGTTACCTACTTGTTCATTTGGAGTAAGAGGCTTCATATTATTATTATTATCTTTTGAATTTTTGACATTAAATAATCTATCTATAAAATTCTTTTCTTTTTCTCTTGCTTTTTTTACATCATCATTATGATTAGCTTTCCATGTTCGATCAAAGACTTTAGTTAAATCTTCCATTCTATTATTTATTTGCATTATATACCTTCTTTCTATTTAATTGTATCATAATAATTAAAAAAAAACTATTAATTAATACATTCCTAGTATTTTTTTAATAGTTTCATTACTTAAACTAGCTAAACGCCAATTACCATTTGCATCTTTATTTACTTCAAAATCAATAGTATATAGTACTTTATCTTTAACTTTTTCTAGAGCATCTAGCTTAGCACTATTATATTCTTCAACAGTATAATCATCTCGTTGTAGATAAGAAGAAGATACTTCATTAATAGCTTTTTTATAATCTAATACCTCTATTTCAACAGTAATAGTAGCACTATTTCCATCATATCTTTCATCTTTTATTTCATATGATAGATTTTTATATTGTTTTTCAATTAAGTCTTTATACCTTGCCCCTTGAGAAGGGGTAAGAGTTTCTTCTCCTACGACATTATTTATTCCTTCTTCAATATCTTTATCTAACATTTGATATTTAGATAATAAATCTTCTACTTTAGATGTTGGACTATTAGATAAAGAACATCCTACGAGTAACAGTAAAAATATCGATACTAATATTATTTTTTTCATTATATCACCATTTATATTTTTACTAAATAATAGAAAAATATACTAAAAATTATATATATTTATAATATTTATTACTTTTTCTTTACTATATCCTTGAGTAAGTAAATGATTATATATTTTATTTTTTAAATTGATACCAGAGTATTTCTTATTAGTTCTAATATCTTTATCAATTATTTTTCTTATTCTTTCTTCAAGAATATTATTATCAATATTAGAAATATTTTCTTCAATAATATTATTATCTATTCCCAATCTCTCTAATTCTTTTCTTAGTTTATAATCTCCCATAGTAGTAAAATTTAATTTATCTTTAATAAAAGCTTTAGTAAATATTTCATCATCTAAATATTTATTCTTTATTAATTTATCACATACTTTATTTATTATATCAATATCATTATCTTTCTTTAGTAAATAATCTTTTATTTCTTTAATACTTCTTAGTCTTACATTTATATATTTAATAGCTATTTCATATAATTCATATATTCTATTTTCAATATTTAATTTATTATATAAATTATTATCAATTTCTTTTTTTAATAATAATTCATTTTCTGTAATAACATTTTCATTTAGAGTTATTACTTCCCCATTATCTAAAAAAACATTATAATTATTTTTCTTTTCTTTTTGATATTTAATTATTTTCATGTAACCACCTTATAAAGAAAGAGAAAGATTATTCTTCTTTTCTTCTTTCTCTTCCATATTTCTTTTTTTCTTCCATCATGACACTAGATACGTTTTGTTCAATTTCTGCTAAAGCTGCTTTATCAATATTAGATAATATTACTTTTTCTTTAACAGTATCAATAACAACTTTTCCCCATAAAAGACCACTTCTTAAAGTTAAGTCATTAAACATATCTGGTGTAATTGCTCTATAAAAATATCCAAATAATAATCTTTTAGTAGCAACAAGTAATCTTTTATTAGTTAGAACAATAACATTAGTATTTATAAATTCATAACTTTTAAAATTCTTTTGAGCTACAAAAACATATTTAACTTCTTCATCACTACCAATAAACTTTTGAGCTAGTTTAGAGTGCGCCCTTATTCTAAAGGCAACAGTAGCTGGATATTTTCTTTTAAATTCTTTTGCTAATGTATACACACTATTATTCATTATTCTTCCACCTTAAAATTCTCTTTGACAAAATCAACAAATGTATCTTTTTCAACATATCCACTTATAGAGTCAACAATGTTTTCACCATACATAAATAATGTTGTAGGAGTTCCCCATTTATTTTTCTTTAAGTACTTATTAGTAGAAGATAGTTCTTCTTTTTCTTCATCAGTTATATTAGTTAAATTAATATAATAGAATGGTAAATTGTATTCAGTAGCTACTTCCTCTACTACTGGTTCATACATTTCACAGTATCCACATCCATCTCTTACGATAACCACTAAGAAAAGTTCATTATTATTAACTTTTTCTTTATATTGATCATAAGTAATTTCAGTAAACCCTGTTTCTCCAGATAAAGCTACTGGTAACTCAATATCTAATTTTTCTTTCTTAGGTGATGTAAGAACAAGACCTACCACTAGAAGAACTACTACTAAAAGAATTAAAATAATATCTTTTTGTTTAGAAGTTAAACTAAAAGATTTCTTTTCTTTCTTAACCTTTTCTTCTACCTTTTTAGTTTCTTTTACTTCAGTAACTTTAATTTCTTCCTTCTTAATATTATTCTTTTTTACTTCTTTATTATTATTTCCCTTTCCATTATTTTTGTTATTTTTTTTGTTTTTTGAATTATTTGCCATAATAACATACCTCCTAGAAATAAGTTTACACTTAAATATCAAAAAAAGCAAGTATTTATCTTGCATTTTTTAAATTCATACTTATTTTAACTTAATACATATGGATGTTCAAAACTACCATCTTTTCCATTCGTATCTATAATTACGCCTGATTTAAGGAGGACTGCAGGGCGAACCACAAGGCCAAAGTAAGCAGAGTCAAAGCCGAGATCACCATCGATATTCACACGGAACACACGGTAAGCATAGCCCGAATGAGCGCGCGGCGACAATGTCAAATAAACTCTTCTAATATCTAGCCAGTCAGTATCAGTACATCCTGTTTCATAGTAGTTATCTAATGTCTGATTACATTGTGCTAAATTAGCGGCATATCCATAGTCACTTGCACTTATTAATCCTACTTTTCCATTCCAAGTATTTGTTCTTGTTACTGTATCATCACAATTTGTAGTACCTTGAGTACATGCTGCTTTACCACTCATAGTTCCTCTTTCAGCAGTGTAATGTGCATCAGCGTATGAAAATTGATCATATGCTCCTGTATACCATGTAGCTATATCAATTAAACTTCTTTCATTTGATGTTAGTCCTGTATTTGAAAAACTAACATTTGATGTTGTTGTATTATTACCTCCTGTATATACTGTGCCAGTTCCTTTATTCCAATATAAACTATTATTTACACTTCCACTTTCAAATCCTGGATTTAATAATTTCATTAAATCAGCCCCTTCATAAGTACCTGATGGTCCCCACTGATTGATTCCAAATCCAGAATTACCACCAGTAGTATTTGCTGATGTATCCCATGATAAATTTGTTGTACTTATTGGATCAGCAGTAACTAGTTTTAATCTTCCATCAAATATTCCAACTATTCTCCATAGTTTTTTATCTCCTGCTTGTCTTACAATATCGGGGATACCTTCTCTTTCATTACCTGGAAATGTTATATCAGATGTGTATGTATCTCCTAGCCATACATAGTTATTGGGATCTGCTCCATAATAACGAAGATTTCCTGTATTTGATGCACTACTGCTAGAACCAAATTGATCTCTCATTAGTCCTACATCTGATGCAAGACTATAGGTAATGCCATTTACAGTAGCAGGACTCTTATTTGCTTCAGTATATAGATTAGTAATATAATCTGCGGCAGTTACTGGTGGTGTATTATCTTCCCTAGATACTACTTCTGCTCTTATTTCTCCTACGTAAGAAGCTCCAACATAGTTTTGATCTGTTGTAATTGGTCCATTTATCCAGATATATACTCGATACTTTGTATCCCCAGTAGTAGATGATACAAAGATATTATCTTGTAATAATATATCTCCTTCGGTAGTAATAGGTCCATCTTTAATAAATGTTTCTGTACTATTTTCTACTTTTACTAATGTATAATATAATCCTCCCGTTAATAATATATCATCTGTGCTTACATTAGTAGTTAAATATAATTTACCTAGTCCTGATACATTAGTACATCTAGGATCTAGTGATAATCCTACTTCTGCATACTGTGGATTTTCTACTACCTGATTTAAATTATCTCTATTATAATTTGTCATAAATTTTAGCATAGCAGGATTTTCTACTGTTCCTAAATCTTTTCGATAATATACTACATCAAAGCATTCTGTTGATCCTGCAATTATGATATTATTACTTCTCCAAGTTAGCCATGCATAAGTAGCTCCTGCTACTAAAGCAATAAAGCCAAATATTCCAAGTAGTGATCCTATTGTTTTTGATTTTTTTCTACTTTCTTCCATATTTCTATTACCTACTTTCTATATAGATGATATCATAAAAAACTAATTTAAACAAGTATATAGAAAAAATTTTTATTTTTTTTAAAAAAGTAGTTGACAAATAAGTTAAGTTAGATTATTATATTAATCACCAGTTCGATTTAGGCGAATTGGTGCTAGTATCACACTAGCCAACCCCTTTTTATTCTTTTTGAGAGACTGTTCCTTAGGGGGTCAGTCTCTAATTTTTTTATCAACTTAGATGTTGATTTTTTTATTATATTCATAAATATTTAACACATACTAAATTTAAGAGGGTGAATATGAATAATAAAATAATTAATAAATTAAAAGAAGAAACAAATAATAGTTCATATATTATATACAGAGAAAAATATATTAAAGGAAAAAGAATTGATATTATCTATCATGAAGCCTTAACTTCTCAAGATAAACTATCTGATTTTATATTTAGAAGTTTAGATAGAATAGATAATATATATAATGATAATAATTTTTTATATGATACTATTAAAAATAATATAGCTAATATTAAAATTAAAGATATAAATAATTATAACGATATTGTTAATTATTTAAATAATGGTTTTGTAATTTTATTAATTGAAGATGATTATTCTCTTGCTTTAGAAGTTAAACAAAATTTATCGAGAAGTATTGATAAGCCTAGTACAGAAATGACGATTAGATCTTCACAAGATTCTTTTACAGAGAATATTGAGACAAATATTGGATTAATTAAAAGAAGAATTAAAACAAATAAATTATGGAATAAAGATTTATTTATAGGAAGATTAACTAAGACTAAGATAAGTATATTACATATAGATGGTATATCTAATGATAAAATAGAAAAATATATAGTAGATAAATTAAATAGTATTGAGATAGATAAATTAATTGACTCTGGTACATTAAAACATTTATTGCAAAAAGAATGTAAAAGTATTTTTCCTACGATTATATCTACTGAAAGACCTGATAAGGTATCTGATGCTCTAACTAATGGTAAAACTGTTATAGTAGTAGATAACTCTCCTTTTGCTTTAATAATGCCAATATCTTTAAATGACTTTTTTATATCGGAAGATGATAAAGATTCTAAATCTTTTAATAATTCTTTAACAAGAATTTTAAGATATATTGCCTTTTTTATTACGGTAATTACTCCTGGAACTTATATTGCTATAACTACTTTTAATCAAGAAATGCTTCCATTAGAATTACTTATTAATTTTGCTTCACAAAGAAGTACTGTACCTTTTCCGGCTTTTTTTGAAGCTTTATTAATGCTAATATCCTTTGATATTTTAAGAGAAAGTGATATGCGAATACCTAATGTTGGTGGCTCGGCGATCTCCGTAGTAGGAGCCCTAATACTAGGAGAAGCTGCGGTTAATGCTGGAATAGTTTCCCCAATCATGATTATAGTGGAAGCTATTACTGCTATTTCTGCTCTTTTATTTACTGAACCCGAATTAATAAATGCTATTAAATGGTATAGACTTTTATTTATGATTGGTGGAACTACTTTTGGTATGTTTGGTGTGTTTATGGTATTTATTTATTTTCTAACTAATTTAGCCTCGATTAAATCTTTTAATAAACCATATTTAATACCATATGCTCCCCTATCTATTCAAGGACTAAAAAATAGTATTATTAAGTTTCCTCTTAATAAAAGAAATAAAAGAGATAAGTACTACACTAATAATATTATCAGAAAGGTAGAAAAATAATTATGAAAAATATTAAATATTTATTAATATTATCAATAATAATACTATTAACAGGATGTACTAATTACCGGGAACTTAATAGTATTGCTATTACTACTGCTATATCAGTTGATTATAATATTAATACTAATGAATATAATCTTATTACACAAGTAGTAAATTCAGTAAATAAACAAGATACTTCTTCGAGTAATGAACCTACTTTTCTAAATTTTACTTCTACTTCTAATTCTTTATCTGAAGGATTATCTAAAATAGTTTTAGAGTCTCCTAGAAGATTATATACTAATCAAACACAAATAATAATATTATCTAAAGATATAATAGAAAATAAATTAGATGAAGTATTAGACTACTTTATAAGAAATCCTGAAATAAGGGGAGAAATTCTCGTACTATTAGCTCCGGATAAAGAAGATTTAAAAGGAATAACAATACAAACTCTTTTAGATAATTTATCTTCTTCAAATATTGTATCTTCTCTAAAAGAATCCGAAAAAGAAGGATATACAACATTAATAACACTAAATGATTTAGCAGATTTGTATTTAAATCCTTATAAAGAGATAATCCTTCCTACTCTATCTGTTGAAGGTAATATAAATGAAGCTGATGAAGAAGAAAATAAAACATCCACTAACTACAAAGGTACTGTTAAGATAGGACCACTAGCTATTTTTAAAGATACTAAATATCTAACATCTTTATCATTTGAAGAATCTAAATACTTAAATATTATAAGAAATAAATTAGATAGTACAATTATTACAATCCCATATAATGAAGGTTATATTTCTTTTGAACTTTATAATATTATAACTAAATATAAACCTAATATTAAAAATAATATTATTAATCTATCAATTACTGGTAGAGCTAAAACATATGAAATAATTACAAATACAGATATTGAAGATAAAGAAAATGTAAAAGATATTCAAAATTATTTTAATAATTATATCAAAGAAAAGATATTTAATACTTTTACTAATATAAGAACTAATTATAATACAGATATTTTTAATTTTAGAGATATTTATTATAAAGATAATCCTAAATATTTAAAGAAAAATTATAATAACTGGTATGAAGAAACATATTCTAATCTAATATTAAATATAAATACTAAAATAGATTTATATGAAAAAGGTAAAATTAAGGAGGAAATAGATTATGTCAAAGAAAATAGATAGTACTGAGTTTACTTCTCTTTTTATTTTAACATTTCTATCTTCTTCTATCGGACTTAGTTTATATACAACAATTAAGTATGCTAGTATTAATTCTTATATTGGAATACTAATTAGTTTTATAACAAGTATTATACCTTTACTTATATTTTTATTTATATTTAATTATAAGCAAGAATTAGATATTAAAGAAAAAATAAACCATTTATATGGTAAATATCTGGGTACTATTATAAATTATACTCTACTAAGATTATTCTTTATTATAGCTATTACTTTTCTATTTAATCTAAGTAATTTTATTGTTTCCCAATATTTATCAGATACTAATATTATCTATATAATGATACTCCTATCAATAACATTATATTTTTCTTTAAATAAAGGAATAGAAACAATATCTAGAATAAGTTCGATATTTACATTAATATTTTTTATACTATTAGTAATAGCTATTTTTTCAGTAAAGAAAGAAATAGACATAAATAATTTAAAACCTTTTTTAGAAGATGGAATTATTGGTCCTATTAAAGGAGGACTAGTAAATAGTTTATTAACAATAATACCATGTTTTAGTTTACTTATGATACCAAAGCAAAATATAACTAATAATAACAAAGTAATAAAACATCTTATTATTGGTTATATAATCTCTTCGATTATATTATTCTTAATATCAATAATATCAAACATGATACTTGGTAAATATCTAATCCAAATATATCAATATCCTGCTTATATATCTCTTAAAAAAGCATCTTTATTTAACTTTATCGATAGAATAGAAAACTTCTTTTCTTTAGCCTGGATACTAAGTTCATTTATAGGTATTATTACTAGTCTTTACTATATAAAAGAAACAATAACTAATAGTAATAAACAAATAATAAATATACCATTAATAATAATCTCAGTAATAGTATCATACAAATTATTTAAAAATAATACCATCTTTGATAACTATATTCTAAAATATTATCCAATTAATTTATTATCTGTTTTAATAATATTTATTATAATATCAATAACAATAATAATAAGAAAAATATTAAAAAAAGACTAAATATATGTATAAAGATAAATATATAACATATAATAATATCAAGTAGATATTATTATCTACTTTACATATAAAAGGAGTGATTTATGCTCCTTTCTTTTTTTCAAATAAGTTTATATTCTTTAGATAATATTCTAGAATCACTACAGTACTCCATAATAAACTTATTATCTTTCTTGCATATAATAATACCTATAGTCTTATCTTGATTAATAGTTCTTAAATTATTATCTATATAATTCATGTATACTTTTATCTGTCCAATATGTTCTTTCTTTAATTCTGTTACTTTTAATTCAAGCACGACATAACAGTTATAATCTATATTATATAATAGTAAATCAATATAATTATATCTATTTCCTATTTTTATCTTATATTCATTATCAATAAATGTGAAGCCACTTCCTAATTCTTTCAAAAAAGATGGTATATCTTCTAAAATTAATCTTTGCAATGTCTTTTCTTTAACAACATTAATGTTATTAGGATTATGTATAACAATTGGATTCTTAATAAAATCTTGAACATTAGATTCATCTTTATTAACTAATTTTATTTTAGTTTCTTCAGGTAATCTTTCATATTCATTATTCTTAATTATCTCCTGCAACTGCCTTTTAGTAAGATTTCTAATAATAATTTGATCAGTATAATAATTAATTTTATTAACATCTTTGAGAGGTAACAAAATCAAGCAATGACTCTATGTCAATTGTCGCGCCAGCGGTGCGACTTTTTCATCTTCAAACACTCTATAAAACTGGCGCATCCTAAATAACGTTTTTTTATCGTATTTTTTACCAACTTCAACTTGTAGTCTTTTAGAATATTTTCCTATAATATCTTCTCCGTAAACACTTCCTGCATCATTTAGAAGTCTACCTATTTCATAATATGTAATAACCCTATTTCTCTCTTTAGAATAATCCTTTACTTTTTCATAAATTTCATTATCAATTAATTTTTGTTTTATTTCGTTATATAAATTCATAAACACCACGCTCCTTCATTATTAAAAATAAATTAATTAATAATACTAAAGCGTAATGTCTTGTTACTTTAGTTAAATCTTATTACTAAGATTCTTCTCCTTCCATATTTATTTTGCTCATACTTAAATCAATAGAAAAAAACTTATATCCTCGGCGAGCCTCTAATTCTAGTTATTTATTATATATAAATAATATATCAAAGTCAATTAGATAATTAAATATTTTATATCTGCACATATTATTCATAATAACATATCCTACTAATAGTGGAGATGATTTTTATGTATAATCTTTTATCAAATATAAATCCAATAATATTAGCACTATTAGCTACTTTATTTACCTTTAGCATAACAGCCTTAGGAGCAGCACTAGTATACTTCTTTAAAAAAGTAAATAAAACCGTAATGGATGCAATGTTAGGCTTTGCAGCAGGTGTTATGATTGCAGCATCCTTTTGGTCACTACTATCCCCATCCATAGAAATGGCAAATACCTTAAATATGACTTCTTGGCTAGTAGCCACAATAGGATTTCTATCTGGTGGAATACTCCTCTTTATAGGAGATAAAGTATTTGATCTATTAGATAAAAAACTAACAAAAAAAGAACCTAATATTAAAAGTTTCAAAAGATGTATGATGTTAATGTTCTCTATAACACTGCATAACATACCCGAAGGACTAGCCGTAGGAGTAGCCTTTGGTTCTATAGTCTACTCATTAAACGGTGCTACTTTAGAATCAGCATGTCTTCTAGCTCTAGGTATAGGACTTCAAAACTTTCCCGAAGGAACAGCTGTATCAGTACCTCTACGTAGAGAAGGAATGTCTAGAACAAAATCATTTATCTATGGCTCACTAAGTGGATTAGTCGAACCAATAGCAGGAGTCCTAGGAGCACTCTTAGTCCTAAAGGTCCAAAAACTCTTACCATTCCTCTTAGCCTTCGCTGCCGGAGCCATGATCTATGTTGTCATTGAAGAATTAGTACCAGAATCCCAAACAAACAAAAAAAAAGACCTAATGGCCTTCTTCACTCTAATAGGCTTTACTATTATGATGATACTAGATGTAGCTTTAGGATAAAAAATAGTGGTATATCAAAAATATACTACTTTTTCTTACTAACAATTACTTGTTTCTTTTTCTATAGAAGTATCTAAACTATTTCCTATCTGTCCTTCTAATAACATTTGTTCTTTCTTAATACTACGATTATTCAATTTATTTTTATTGGCAGGATAAAAACTCCTAATCTTTAAAACAGAACCAAAATTAATTCTAACTGCAACCACTACCATATCATCTATCTTTTTATAATATTCAAGACCATTATTTTTTTCATTATAAAACACATCATCAGGATTCTTTATTATTATCCCTAATTTTGACCATATATCCTCTATTTTTTCAATATTACCAAAATCCTTTAAATGTTTATCAATAATATGCTGTTTTTTATCTTTAAATATTACAATTGTCTTATTAGCATGTTCATTTAAATTCCAATAATTAGCGATATTAGAATCTAATTTTCCAATATATTCATATACTTGACCACATTTCTCCATTGCAATATTCCCCCTCAAAAAAAATAGGCCTACATAAAGTAGGCCCTTGAGTAATTTGGTTGGCCATCACCCCAACATCTCATCAAATGGATTGATCCATTTTACACTTGAGACTTTCATCCGCGATAGACGATGCTTTTCTATCCTCAAACTACTCTATTAAATATTATGAAATAAATAACTCATAATATGAACAAAAACGAATAATATATTTTCTCGTTTTTGTACCTATATAATAACATCATTCTTACAAAAAATCAACTCTATTATAACTTTTTTACATTCTTGTATCAACCAACGTTAAAATCTATATACCAAACAAAATCATTTACCTATCACTCACTAAGCAGTTTAGTCGAGTCAATAGCCGGAGTCCTAGGTTCCCTCCTAGTCCTAAAGGTCCAAAAACTATTACCATTTCTCTTGGCCTTCGCAGCCGGAGCAATGATCTATGTAGTAATTGAAGAACTAGTCCCAGAATCCCAAACAAACAAAAAAAAGACCTAATGGCCTTATTCACCTTAATAGGCTTTGCTATCATGATGATCCTAGATGTAGCTTTAGGATAAAAAAACATAATACTTAGTATTATGTTTTTATAATTACCCTTGAGTTGGAGCAGTTCCAAATGTAGCTTTAACTTGTCCACCCATAGCCTGAAGAACTACTTGACCAGTATAAGTACCATACTCATAAGTATTTCCTTCACCAATAGGATCAGAAGCATCGTTTTGAGCAGCATCAATATTCTTTAGATATACAACTAAATAATAATATTGAGTTTGACCTGCAGTTAAACCTGCAGCAATCTTATTTCCACTTACTGTTCTACTATGTAAATCAACATCATCAGTATAGTCAGTTGCAGTAATACCAGTCGTCTTAATAGGGGTAGCTGGAGTTGTTATTTCAGTGGCATCATGATCCACAGCAGCGGTTTCATCACCAGAAACAACTAAATATTTCCAATTTCCTGAATTACGAGTTACACTAATATCTAGCAATAAGTTTGCCTCAGAAATTGTTTGGTCTGAAGTTATTGCAAGCCTATAAACATGGCAACCAGTATATCCTTGATTAATACATTTAGCCTCTAAAGCTGCATTTACACCTGAAATACTGCCATCTGTAATTACTGCTGGAACTAAATTATTATTTGCAGCCAACTCATTTTGTGGATCAAAGTTAATTTTAGTAACAGCCAACGTCAAATTACTTCCTTTGATTTCATTAGTTTGGCCTTCAATAGGATCACCACTCGTTGTTGCTTGTGCACTAAAGTATGCAAATGTTGCACCAATGATAGCAACTACTAAAGTAGCAACTCCTACAACTGCGTAAAATACGCCAGGTCCCTTTCTGTTATTTTCTTCCATTTTTTTCAATCCTCCTTTACAATAATAATTGTAGCAAAGATAAAAATAAAATGCAACATGTTTTTTGCATTTTTTTTAATTTTTTTTATATAATATTTTTTATCCCTTATAAATAAATAGTTTAGATTTATCTACTCTATTAATATTATAAGTATTTATTATACAGAATTCATATAATAGTTTTAATATATCATCAGTTAATATACTATTTATTACTGCATTT
This sequence comes from uncultured Caryophanales bacterium, assembly GCA_946611235.1. Taxonomy (GTDB): domain Bacteria; phylum Bacillota_I; class Bacilli_A; order RF39; family UBA660; genus CAG-302. Next base: position 17,224 of record CAMODE010000002.1, read on the forward strand.
AATCTATCTTCTTCTATTTTAATATTATTTTGTAAGAGTAATATCTCATCTTGTAAATTATCTTCTTTTTCTATTTGTATACTTTGTTCATTTAAAGTATTAATAGTATTAGGATAAATATTTTCATCTAATCTTTCTCTTAATCTATTTCTTTTAATAATAAGAGGAGTATATTCACTTTCTTTATTAAATACTAAATATAATATATCTCTAATATCATCTTTTTCTTTCTTAATATTTTCATATAATATATTTCGATATTTATTATTAGTATCTTCATGAAATCTATTTAGTAGAGTATCTTCTAGTAATATATTATCTACTTCATATTCATATCTAATTTTATTCAAAGAATCTAATTTATCTTTATATTCTTTAATAATATTAGAAATATTTATATATCTTTCTTTAGCATTTAAATATTTGCAAATAATATTATATCTTTCTAGATATTTATTATATTCTTCTAAATCTTTAGAGCCTTCTAAATATAATAAAATATTATTTACTCTTTCTTTTTCTTCTTCAATAGTAGTAGTTATATAATCATATTTATCCATATCTTCACCCTACTTTCTATAATCAAATTATACCAAACAAATAGAAAAAATACTAGTATCAACTAGTATTTAAAAACATTTTTCCTCAATTAGTTTATATATTTCTTTATATGCTTCCGTAGTATAATGAAGTCCATCATCTCTTAATTTATATTTATTCATATTACTTTTCATTGTAGTATATATATCACAATAAGTAATATTACTAGCAGATAATTCCTTTAGTCTACTATTAAATTCTTCAATATTTTTATTATTAACTATATCTTTATAATTCTTAATATCTTTATCGTTTACTGGCATGATAGATACTAAAACTATTTTTTGATTATTCCAACTAGTATTTGATAGATTCTTATATGTATTAATATATTTACTTATATCACCAAGTATACCATTAACACCCATTAACGATACAATAGCATATCTATCATTACTAGAATTAATAATGCTATTAACTGCTGGAACTGCAGTATCATTAAACCAATTATATCCCATTGATCCTTCTGCTATATAATAATAACTGCCAGATACAAAAGGTTTATTACCATTACCTTTAAATGAACAGTTAGTAGTATTACCACCATCTGCTACTGAAAAACACATTTGATAAGTTCTAGAGTCACCTACAAAAATCACTTTATCATAACTAAAATTAGTAGGATTGTGGTTAATTGTTCCGCTATCGCTATTGCTTTTACTATTAAAGTCTTGATAATAATTTTCTAATTCTTTAATTCTTTCATCAGTGGCATTTTCTAAGCAATCAGTAAAATTAACATCTTTAGTTAAATTTCCTAAATTAATCATGATAATTTTAACTATCCAAGGAACAGCGAATATAAGAACAGCATAAACAAATCTTTTTATTAGTTTAGACATATTCTTTTTATTATCTCCTTCATTATTTGAAGTAACGCCTTTTGAAAAATCTATCATTGCCATAACTATTAATCCTATTGGAATTATTATTTTTATGATATCGAAAATAATACTAGCAAAATAAATAACTTTAAGTATTTCAGGATTTTCACATACTGGAATATCTATATATGTTTCATTGTTACTATTATCATTTATAATATTACCACTTATATTATCAGATAATCCTCCACATACACTACTAGTAGTATATTCATCATAATTATTTAATTCTAATGAACTAGCTACTTTTCTAAAAGAATCAACTGAAGTACTTTTTAAATTATTACCAAATATATCTTTACTAGACAAAGAACCACCGGTATATCCAAAATAAATATTATATGGAGAAGCATCAACATGTGTCCATACCTTTCCCCATTTATTAACGATTGATTCACTAGCTTGTAACACCATATTACTTGGCAAACTATATTTACCAGTAAGAACAAGTTCAGCAATATATAACATTCTACCTTTATAATTAGTAACAACAGTATCAAATGATAAATCTTTATACTTACTATAACCACCATAATTATTATCAGTTAAATTCATCATTTTATTATACCAATTAGATCCAGGTTTAGACGAAGCATTATTTAATACGACGCTCGCAGTAGTAAGCTGTACAAACATATCATTAGTTGCTCCAACTTCCTTATATACAATCTTAGCTAGTTGCATAGCAGCTTCTTTAGTACATACTTCTTCAGCATTTACTTTACTAGTACTTCCAAAAAGTATAAATAAAAAACAAATAATAAATAAATACATTTTTTTCATATCTAACCTCATATTAATATTAACATAATATTTAACTATTTGCAATTAATTTTCGTAATAAACATAGCATCACCAAAAGAGAAAAATCGATATTTATTCTCTACAGCATATTTATAAGTATCTAAAATAATATTTTTAGAAGATAAAGCACTAACTAACATTATTAAAGTTGATTTAGGTAAATGAAAATTTGTAATTAAAGAATCGATAGCTTTAAATTCATATCCTGGATAAATAAATATATCAGTCCAGCCACTACATTCTTTAAAAGTATTATATTTAGTCATAATCGTTTCCAATGTTCTAGTAGTAGTAGTACCTACCGCTATTAATCTTCTTTTTTCTTCTTTTGCTTTATTTAAAATATCACTTGTTTCTTTAGTCATACTATAAAACTCACTATGCATCTTATGTTTAGTAACATCTTCAACATTAACAGGTCTAAAAGTACCAAGTCCTACATGTAATGTAATATAAGTAACAATAACACCTTTATCTTCAATCTTTTTTAATAATTCTTTTGTAAAATGAAGACCAGCCGTAGGAGCAGCACTACTTCCAATATTTTTAGCATATACTGTTTGATATCTCGATTGATCATCTAGTTTTTCTTTAATATATGGTGGAAGTGGCATTGTACCTAGTTTATCTAATATTTCATAAAAGATTCCATTATATATAAAAGTAAAATATCTAATTCCTTCTTCACCTATTCCTATACATTTAGCTTTAAGTTCCCCATTTCCAAAAGAAATAATCGTACCCATCTTTACTCTCTTCGCAGGTTTTACTAAACATTCCCAATTATCTTTTTCACTATTTTTTAAAAGTAATAATTCAATAACAGCTCCCGTATCTTCTTTAGTACCAATAACTCTTGCTGGTATTACCTTTGTATCATTAAGAACTAAGACATCACCTTTATTTAAATAATTAATAATATTATAAAACTTATCATCTATTTTCTCACCAGTATCTTTATCTAATACTAATAGTCTCGATTCTTCTCTATTCTTTAAAGGTACCTGTGCAATAAGTTCTTCTGGTAAGTAATAATCAAAATCATCAGTCTTCATATATATTCCCTCACTTCCAAATTATTATACAATATTTTTTAAAATACTTCTATCATTTTTATTAAAAATATGATAATATAAATATAGAATTGAAAGAAGGAATATGATGAAAAAGAAAATAATTTTTGTAATACTAGGATTACTTGCATTAACAGGATGTAAATTTAATTTAAATAATGATAATATGAAAGATATTAATATCTATACAACAATATATCCAATTAGATATTTAATAAGTAGTTTATATGGAGATTATAGTACTATAAAAAGTATTTATCCATCAGGAGTAGATCCTAAAGATTTTGAACTATCGGATAAAAAATTAACAGAATACTCTAAGACTGATTTATTTGTCTTTAATAGTTTAGATAGAGATAGAGATTTTGCTGTAGATATGATTAATAAAAATAAAAAATTAAAAGTAATTGATGTATCTATGGGTATGAATTATGACTATGATATATCAGAATTATGGTTAAATCCTTATAATTATTTAATGATGGCTCAAAATACCAAAGATGGATTATTAGAATATGTATCAAATCCATATCTAATATCTAATACAGATAAAACAGGAATCGAAGATAAATATGAAGAATTAAAATATAATTTATCAAGACTAGATGCTGATATTAAAGAAGATATTTCACTATCAACATATAAAACTATCGTCGTAGACAATAATGTTTTTAAATTCTTAGAAAAATATAATTTAAATGTTATCTCACTACAAGAAACTGATGAATTAAGTGATAATACTATTAATGAAGTAAAAAAATTAATCAATAATGGAAGTATTAAGTATATTTATTCTTCTAGTGAAGAAACAAACGATACATGTAAAAATCTAATAGAGAATTATAATGTAGAACTAATAACATTAAATACCATGAAGACAATTGATGGTGGTATTACTAATTCTAATGAAAATTATATAACTGTAATGAATAATAATATTGATTTATTAAACAAAGAATTATATAAATAATGCAAAAAAACACTTGTCAAAGCAAAAAAAATGTAATATAATTATATTACGTTTTACGGCGAGATAGCTCAGCTGGCTAGAGCGTTCGGTTCATACCCGAAAGGTCGAGGGTTCGATCCCCCCTCTCGCTACCAAATAGATTTTTACTCGAACAATTAAGTTCGAGTTTTTTATTTAACAAAAATTATCCATAAAAAGAGTTGAAAAATAATTCATTATGAAATTTTCATGATATAATAGTAAATTAAAAGGAGATGGTAAAAGTGATAAATACTAAAGATTTACATAAATATATTAATGCCCTATTAAATAAATCAGAAGAAGCATATTTAATGTCAATTGAAATAATTAATAAACCTACTATTAACTATAGAACAGAAGGCTTTTGTTTCTTTATATGTAATGCTTGGGAATTATTACTAAAAGCATACTTAATCAATAAAGCTAATGATATTAATGTAATAAACTATAAAGATGATTCAAATAGAACTATTGGATTAGATGAATGCGTAGAAAAAGTATTCACTAGTACAACTGACAAAACTAAAATTAATATTTCATTCATAAGAAATATTAGAAATAAATCAACTCATTTAATACTTCCTGAGTTTGATTTTATACTTTCTCCAGCATTTCAAAGATGTTTGACAAATTATAATAAGTTTTTTAAAAAACATTTCCCAGATTATAATTTAAATGAAAAAATCACACCATATATAGCATTAGTAAATCCTGGTAATAGTGATGATGTTTCATCTTTAGTTCTTAATCCTGCCAATTTAATATTATTTGACAAACTAAAAAATGAAATTAATAGTAATGAAATTTTAGTTCAAACATTAAGACTAGTTTCTACGAAGAAAGAATCTGAAGCAGATATTAAATATACAGTAGTTAGTGATAGTGAAGAAAAAGCAAAGTTTATTAATGTGCCAAAAGATATCGAAGTAACTCACCCTTATACAACTAATGAAGTAATCAAAAAAATATGTGAAACAATCGAAATAACATTAGGCCCAAATCACGGCTTTACTTCAAATAAATTTCATGATATATGTAAAAGAAAGAATATTAAAAGTAATCAAGAATATTGTTACCAATTCCCATATTCCAAAAACAATATTAAGAAATATAGTGATTTGACTATTGAATATGTAAGTCAAATTTACATCGAGGAAAAGAAAAAGAAAAAAAGTAATGAATAATTCTTATTATTGTGATATAATATATTTGTAGATGGGATACTTGTGAAGGATTAACGATGTGTTGGCAATGCCAGTAAACATATTTTATATGTGAGCATTCATCTCGCCTGGGGTACCCCATCATTTTATTTTTATAAGGAACAATTAGGTTTGAGTTTTAATTTAATATAAGGAGATGAATTATGTCTAAGATTAGTAATGTTTTAACAATGCTTGAATATTTAAGTACAGGCAAAAAATATAGTATTCAAGAATTAGCTGATTTATTAGAAGTTACTCCTAGAATGATAAGAATATATAAAGATGACCTTGAGAAGGCAGGTATTTTTGTTGATACTTTAAAGGGTATTTATGGTGGATATGTTTTAAATCAACATATTAATATTCCCTACTTATTATTTGATAATAGTGACATAGAAGTGATTAAAAAAAGTATTGCTAAAATTAAAGATATAGAAATAAAAGAAAAACTAACAAAAATAGAAAAAAAGATATTAACGAATATTATAAAAGAAGAAAATAATAATAGAAAATATATAATAGATGATAAGGATCTTAATGTTTATAACAAAATTAATAGAGCAATCAAAACTCATCGTAAAGTTATTATTAAATACTACAATTTGCAACATGGAGAGTCTACAAGAACAATATATCCACTTGGCTTGTACCTATTTCAAAACGAATGGTGGGTTTCCGCCTATTGGGAAGAAAAAGATGATATGAGACAGTTTCATATAAAAAGAATTATTGATTGTGAGATTTTGTCTGAATACTTTGATCCTCAAAAAATTAATTTAAAATTTTAAAGTGACACAAATATTACCTCTTTTTTTGTTAAACTAAATACAAGAAAGGAGGTTCTTTATATGTTAGAATCATCAAAAGATAATTTTGAAAAGCTAGAAAGTAAACTATTATGTATTAATTCTAATGTGAATAATGCTAATGATATGAGAGACATGATATATGATTTATGTGTAAGATGTAATCCTACATTGATAATGGCAACAGGAGGTTCAAAAGTAGTGGCATATTATTTACAATTACTTTTAGGAGATCAAATGATATGTGAAGTTATTGAGTCAAGAGATTTCTTCTATAGATATGATATAAATAAGTATTCTAATTTAATAGTAATTTCTGCTAGTGGAAATTCTAATGGAGTTAAAGAAGCCTTAGAAAGTTTTAATGGTTTAAAATATTTAGTATGTGAAAAGCAACGTAAAGAAGAATATCAAGTAGTCTCATGGGGCAATTATATTTATGATAAAGAACATAGTTTCATTTCAATTGCTTCAAGTCTAGGTCCAATAGCAATGATGCTAAATATAACTTGTTTTGGAGCCTTTAAATTTGGAATAACAGATAATGATATAAAAATAACAAATGAAAAA
>CAMODE010000003.1 GCA_946611235.1 uncultured Caryophanales bacterium
AATAATTTCATCTAATGTATAATTAATCTTATTTTTATTATATAAAAAGATTTGATATAAAATAGTCATAGTTTTCTCTCTAGTTATTGTTCTATTAGCTTTCATTTTGCACACCTCTTAATAAGTTTATCATAAATTACTATTTTTTTAAAGATAGTTTTATGTATTTTATTTAAAAACTAGTTACAGTTCAGTCAAAGAAAGTAAAAAGTCCAATAAATCCCTTATAAATACTAGTATTAATGGCTATATTAATTCATATACTTCTGATAATAATTTCATCTAATTGTAATGAATTTTAGCAATTATTAATAATCTTTACTTCCTTTTTCATAAAATATGTTCTTAAGACCAATGTTTATCTGACTAAATTGTAACAAAAACCAGTATGAATTATTTTCATACTAGTTTAATTATATTATTATAATAAAAAGATATTAGCCATCTATTGTATGCACCTCAGGAGCCCTATTGTCTGGGTAGGAAATAACATATGTTCCATCATCTAAATATGAAATATGTGTTCCATCTGTTTTATGTATGAAAGTTAATTTACCATTTTCATAATGTTCCTTTGATCCATCTTCAAGAATTTTTTCTGCAAATTTAATTGTACCATCAGCATTATAATGAAAAAATTCTCCATTTGAATATTCAATTTTATATTCTCCATTATCATAATAATTTTCAACCGAATCACTATTCACAACTCTATATTGATTTTCGAAATATGATATCTTTGGCGTTGCTCCTCCATTATCGTTATATTCTAATATATGTCCACTTTGGTGATCATAAATAGCATTATAGTCTTTGTTTCCTATTTGGGCTAGGGCACCATCCTCATAAAAATTTTTATAAGAGCCATCACCTCGTTTTATGGTCATTTGTGAAGATAGTTCATTTTTACCATAACGTGTTCCATCATTTAGTGTTATTTCTTTAATATCATATTCATCTGTGAAATTTATTTTATTACCTTCATTATCTACTATTGAATTTGATTTATTGAAATAATTCCCATCATTAAAATTAACAACATAATTTTTATCTTCAATAGTACAAAAAGTATTTGTTTTATCGTTAAAATTTGATAATATTTTACCATCACTAGTTGCAAATTCTTTTAATACATTATTGTTATCTAATGTAATAATACTTCCATCGTTTAAATAATAAGATAAAGTGTCTTTCTTCTCAATTTTCAATAACTTTTTATCATTATTAAAATAATATATATCATTTTCATTTGTAATTGTAAAGCAACCATTATTATAGTATGTTGCAGAACAATATTGATGATGGTTTGAATAATTTATATTTAGAGTATCCATTATCTCATAACTAATATAATTGATCTTTACATAATTGGCTCCAACCTCTTTTACTGGTTCATTGTGAGATGAAGAATAATATTTAATTATACCATTATTATCTATTTCTTTATCATCGTATTCAATGGTTTCTCCATTTAATCCGATAACTGTTTCTTTACTTCCAAAAATTCCTAATATTTTCCCTTTATCTTTTTGCTGATCAAATAAATCATGATAAAAACTACCCATTGAGTTATTTAATGAATTATTAATGTCATTAATATTTTTTTCATATGTTAAATTTATATTTTCTAATACAAATTTTTCCTTAAGACTAACATATCCATTTAATAATTCCTTTGCATTATGCATATTTTCTGATAATTCTTTAAAATCTCTTTTATTCTCCAAAAGTGCATTAACATTTAATAGAACAACATTGGGAATAATATTGTTTATTTTCTTTAAAATATCGTCATTAGAAATATTATTCTTTGTGGCCGATGAAGTAGAATTATTATTTGTTTCTTGTAAATTATTTTTAATATTATTAGCATATTCTTCGTATGCTTTGTCAAAAGTATTTGTTCCAAATATTAAATCATTAACTTTTAATTGTATTATGCTATAGTCATAACCCATATTTTCAAGTTCTTTTTTTCTATCTTCACCTGAACCATATTTACCAGCAATAACATCATTAGCTACTTTAATCAGTTCTTCAGCTGATGATATATTAGTTGAGATAGTTTCATCAAATTTTAGTTCTTCTATCTCCTTTTTTCTATTTTGAATAGTTTTATTAACAGAAATGTTTCTTGTGTTAATGGTATTACCATATTTACTAGTAGAATAATTATTATTTATAAAATATTTACCTTCATTACCAGAAATAATATCTGCCATAGATGTACCCTCCTTAAAATCTCTCAATAAATATTTCTTCTATTTTATTTGCTTTAGATAATATATCTAATTCATCTTTATTTATTTTGTCAATAATTATATTTAGTTTTTTCTTATAATTATCTAAATCCCTCTTAGTATATTTTAAAGAATTTTTTAGATTATTTAATGAATTATAATAATAATAGTCTTTAGGGACAAATGTATTATATAAATTATTATTAACTATATTTAAATTTTCTATTATATCATTTAAAGTATAAATAATATCTTGTCTTTTTTCTTTATCATAATATATTGTTGACATATTTAATCACCATTATTCTTATATTTACTATATTTACTTTCAATGCTTTTATATAAAAGCAATATATTATCTAGTTGTTCTAAAATAAGTATATTATTATTCTTTTCCTTAATAATTTTTTCATCAAATACAATTTTTTCCTTATCGTGCCAATAACTATCTAATTTGGAAAGCTCAAAAAAAATAGTATAACTTGTTTCTTTATAATCTTTTATATATTTATCCAATATAATTATATTTTCACCTATTTTATTAGTATCTGTTTTTAGCATACAGGCTCCTAACTATTAGAAATATCTTCTAATATCTTATAATATTTTTTTTTAGCTTCAGGAATTAATTTGTTTTTTATTATGGTTTTATTGTTGCTTATATTATTTATAATAACATCTAATTCATTACTAGAAAAGATTGCTTCATTAATCTTTAAAAAAAGACAGCCCTTTTTCCTATATAAAAGTAAATTAGAATATATTTTTTCTAATCTATTATAATTGTCATTTAAGTTTTTTATTAATTCTTCATATTGATATTTTAACTGATACAATAACATTACACACATCTCCTCTCAAAAATATATCAAATAATTAATATACTTTTGAGAAAAAACATGTTTTTCTCTTATTCTTCAATTTGAGTATTGGCAAATGATTGTCTTACATTTTCGTCTGATTGTATATAACTTTGAATAACTTTGTGATAAACAATGGCGAAACTTGAATCTGTCGACTCACTATCAAGGTATTTATACAAATCGCTTAATGCCGCGTGTACTTTTTGTATAAAACCTTCCATTGCCTCAGATTGATTTCCGTAAAAAGCCGCATTAACTCTTTCTCTTAACATTTTATCGGATTTTTCAACTCTTTCTTTTAAAGCGTTTTTAATACTGTCCATTTTTCTAGCAGCAGTTTTAGCTAATTCTGGATCCATACCCAATATATTATTATTATTATTATTATTATTATTCATTAATTTTCACCTCCGTTTAATAATTAATTATATTATTATTGCGGGAATTCTGTTCTTCCCCCAGTAACATGACTATTTTGCTTAGACGCCCATTCATCTTGGGTTCTTTTAAATTGGCGCCCCATTTCTTCATAAACTTCACTAACTGCTTCACGAGTTTTATTGCATACATTAAGAAATTCACTAACAAATTGAGCTGAATCTGCTCCGTGCCAAGATGCCTCAATATCGTCTACTAAACTATTTAATTCATTCATATCGCTTAATAGAAAATTTTTAGCATTCGTTATATCATATTGCAATTGATTACATTCTTCAGGATTATATCCAATAAATGCCATAATTTCACCTCCCTACTTTTGTTATTTATATTAAACTAAAAAAATTAGCTAATATCATATTTATTATAATTAATATAATTTTTTTTATCCATAGCAACGTATTTATTAACTATTTGACTAATATATTCAACGTATGATTTTCTATTATTCAGAACAATGTTTAAATCATTAAATAAGTTTTCCTTTTTTTTCTTAATAAGAGGTAAATTATCACTTGTATAAAATGATTCTAAATTATTAATACATATTTTTATGTTCGAAATTATTTTTTCTTCATTTTCAATAGTTAATTTTAATCTATTTATTATCGCAATTAATGAATTTGAATCAATAAATTCTTTATCCATAATTTCACCTATACCTTATACATTTATCATACATTTAAATTTTATCATAATTAATTATATATGTAAAGAAAAAGTGTCAATTAATTTGACACTTTCTTCGTTACAGTTCAGTCGAGAGAAATAGTTGTTGATAGATGAAAACCACTATTTTTCACAAATTTAAGGGTTTTGGCTACAATTTTTGAGAAGTCAATAGACTTCTTTTGTTTTGCTTGAGAAAATATATAAGATAGAAGGAAAACTTATGACAGAAATAGATCATATTGAAGCATCTTTATTAGAATCATACTATATAAATCATGATGAATCACAAATAAAGATTAATGGTGAAGGAAACAATATTTTAGGTGCATGTAATAAAACTCATACAAGGCTTTGGGTGAGTAAGAACAAATCAAAAGAAGCGTTAAATGCTATAGGTTTCTTGCCAAAATATCATGGAATAATAGTAAAAGATGGTACAGAGTTATATAATTCATTTGGAATTGCATTATCGCAGTGTTTATCTCATATATTGAGATATTTAAAACCATATTATACAGAAATAAAGCACATATCACCCCATAAAATGAAAGAGTTTTTAAGTAATTGTATTAAAAAGCGAAATACTCTAATTGATAGTGGAGTGAGTTCATTTGCAGATGATGAATATAAATCATTAATAAATGAGTATGATAGTATAATAGATACTTGGGAAAAGGAATTAAAAGAAGATAATAAAAACTATTTATTTAATGACGAGTATTGTCTGTGGAGAAGAATGAAATATGCTAATAAGAATATGGATAAAGAGTATCGTGGTGTTCGAGACGAGATATTATATTTTCTAAAAGACTTTAAAGTACCAGCAACAAATAACCCGGTAGAAAATGCACAGAGACCAGCAAAAATAAAACAAAAAATTGGAAAATTTAGAAGTAGTACCGGAGCAGATAATTATGTAATAATAAGAAGCTGTATAAGTACTTATAAGAAAAAAGACACTAATGTATTAAAATCATTAGTATCTGCTTTTAATGGTATTGTCACTATTGCATAGAAAGTAAGATAAAACTTACTTATTTTCTAGTGTCTAAACTGAACTGTAACCTTTCTTCACTTCTACTATTGTAAGCTTTGTAGAATTTCTTATGTCAGTATTTATAATTATATCATTCGGATTATATATATTTCCAGTTTCTATATTAATTAAAATATATTTTTTATCAGATGAAAAGACTCCTTCAGAAAGATCTTCAACCGATTTAATGATTAAAGCATTTACTTTCCAAACATATTCATTAACTGGAATATAAATATCATAATAAATATCTAAATTAGGAATATATAGATTTATTAATACTTTATTGTTCAATGATGTCACCTTCTTTGAATTCACTTAGTTCTATTGTTTTAATTAATTCTGCTCTACCATCTTTGATTATAAAACCAAAATTATTTTGGTATGTTCTTTCCATCTCTTTACTTAGTTTACTTAATTTAAACATATTTTGATCTGATAATCCTGTGCCAATCCATATTCCATCTGTATCATTTTGAATATTACGATACCATGTGTCAAATTCAGATTTCTTTATTTTCTTATAATCATCAGCAATTATTAGGTTTACTGTTTCAATACTTTTTAATTCATTAGTGAACTCGTCTAACTTATTTATATTTATTTTTAACTTAAATTTATAAAAATTTTGAAAATATATTATTGTTCTAAAGCCTATACTATTAGTTTTAACTTGCCTTAAAAAATGAATTAGAATATCGATTATCTTATCTGGATTGTTATCATAGTAATACTTAATAATATTTGATACTTCAGGGATTTCTTTATTTATATCAATAACTATTATTTGAATATCATTTAATCTTAATAATTCATTTATAATAGTTCTTGAAAAGTTGGCTGTATTGATAGAAGTAGTGCTAAATATAAATGTTGATAAATAGCTAGTGAAATCATAAGTAATAATTTCTAATGTTTTTTTTGATATGCCTATTGGAATACATGTTAAATTTTTTAAATACTTTGATACATAATCAATTGTTATTAGTTTAGGGAGTGTTGGTATATGCTCAGCAATTAATGAATTACTATTTTTTATTGTTTCTATAATGCTATTCAAATATTGACTTGGATTATCATTTATTAAAGCAGTTTGAAATTCATATATGTCTTCCATTTTAAATATACCTCTCCCTGGTATTTCTTTAGGTATTGTATTTACCCTATTAAATATAGTGCTGTATTCAGAAATATCATTTAATTTTAAAGCAAATATTGAATTAAAGTTTTGTTTTATCTTTCTTCTAATTGACCCATCACTATTAGCAGTAAAGACAAAAAACAAACCATATCTTAATCCATCTCTTGTAATTTTTATTATTTCATCATCTAAATTAGGATTTGCTTCTTCAAAAGCATCATAGTTATTTATTATTATACCTATTAGCGGTATTTTATTTTCAGTGACTTTTATATAATTATTATATTCCCCGCCAAAGGAAGAAAACAATTGCTTTCTTTCTGAAAGTTTATGATTAATTAGTTTTAATAAATTAAGCAGTTTTTCATCTTCATCTAAATATACTATATCTCCTATATGAGGGAAAGAACTAAATTTACGTAAAGATTCTGAACCATAATCAATTATGTAGTAATTAATATCGCTACTTGTATATCTTGTAATAGTAGAATATATCATGGCATCAATGAACATTTCTTTGTCCGAACCTTCATTGCCATATATAATTGTATTGCCATCTTTATTTAAATTTATTTTCAATAATCCTTGACTCTGATTGTTTGGATCATCGTATTCCCCAATTATTGCATATATATCATCTTTTGGTATATTATTACTATATTTATTTATTAAATCATCAATATAGATTAAATTAGGTACATTATCAAGCCATAGTCTTTGTGAAAAGATATTTTCTCTTTGAGCAGCTTCCATAATATGCTTCATTATTGCGGCTATTTCTTCACCTTTGGCTGGTCCTTTATTTGATGCTCCTTGCATACTTTTTATAATATAGCCTGTATTATTTATAAAATCAACCGATTTATCAACATTCTTCTTAACTTTATCAGAAGGAAAATACTTTGCTCCACACCATGCAGATTGACCTAATTGAAATAATTCGTTATAGCCAACTTGTAAATAATATCTCCCAACTTGTTTTAATTCTGCTGCTTCAGGTCTTTTAAGCATTTCCATACTATCTGCTTTTTCCTGTACTTTTAAGCATACTCTAAATTTGCTGTTACTCCAGATTTGATCATCCACTACTCCACTGGGCTTCTGGGTAGCAAGAACTAAATGAATTCCCAAACTACGTCCTATTCTAGCTATACTAATTAGGTTATCCATAAAATCTGGCTGCTGACTTTTCAATTCGGCAAACTCATCGCATATTATTATTAAGTGAGGAATTGGTTCGTCTAATTTACCATCTCGATAAAATTGCTGATATTTATAAATGTCAATGGTACTTTCCCCTAATTTATCTTTTGCATTATTAAATATTTTCTGCCTTCTTCGAACTTCACTATCAATGCTAACTAGCGTTCTATCCATTTCTGCTTTGTCTAAATTAGTTATTGTTCCTGCAAGATGAGGAAGCTTAATTCCAACATTTCTATTTTCAAAAGCTCCAGCTAGACTGCCTCCTTTATAATCAATAAGAACAAACGATACTTCATAAGGACTATAATTTATAGCCATTGATAATACATATGTTATTATAAATTCTGATTTTCCTGAACCAGTCATACCTGCAATTAAACCATGTGGACCATGAAATTTTTCATGTAAATCTAGATACATTAAATCACCATTCTCATCAATTCCCACTTCTGCTTTTAGTGATTTGATTGGATCATTATTTTTCCACCTATTTATTATATTTAATTGTTCAACTTTACCAACATTTTCCATTTCAAGAAATGATATTGAAGTTGGCAAGCTCTTTGGCCCTCTTTCAAATTCGATTGGTATATTTGATATTATTTTGCCAACCAAATTCATATCAATACCGTAATCTATTTCATCATTAAAATTAATTACTTTTTGTTCTTCATAAGCGTTTTCTAAAACTTGAGATGAAGAATCACCTATTGAAATGAAATTTGAACATTTACTTGGTAGTTTACTTAACTTGTTTTCAATTAATATGAGGCTAAATCCGTAATTATTATTTATTTCAGTTATTATTTTCATAAAATTAATTTTTCTTATTTTACTATAATTATCTGTAATGATTAGATAATATGGTTTAAAAGAAGTATATTCTCTATTCACATCATTCATATTTTCATCATATCTTCGATAATTTATTTCTTGCTCTAAGTAATTAGATATTTCTTTAATATCTTCAATATTACAACCAAAAAAACGAAATTGCTTTGAATTATCAAAATTATGAGGATAATATTTAATAAAATTCCACTCTTCTTTATTATTTGTAAATATAATTATTTTTAAATCTTCATAACTATGAAATGTAACTAATTGCAAAATTATATTTTTTACCAAAGTATTAACTTTACTTTTATTTCCCATAATTGCGGTGATTGTTCTATTAAGAAGGGAATATCTTATTGGAACATTTCTTAATAAGTCATATTCCTTTGAGATATTTTGTGCTTCTTTTTTTAGCGGTAGATCATCAACAGAAAAACCCTCTTCAGGGCAATTGATTGTTATATCAAGCGGATAATCACCAATTCCTATTCTTACCGTAAGAAAATCCTCCTGTTCAATTCTTCTGCTCCAAAGTCCAACTTTTTTGTTTATAATTATATTAAAGCACTCATTATTAGATAACAAGTTTTCTTTTAATATATCACTTTGAATTTTTGCCTCATCAGCTATTTCTTTCTTTTTCAATTCTAAATATTTATGATATTTATTAACAGCATTTTTTTCTTTTTTTCTTTTTTGTCTTTTATTATAGGCCTTTGTAAGATTTGGCCACAGAGCCGTTGAAACCAGCATTGCAATAGAAGGAATCATTGTTGTCCAAGATGAACTAAATGTTGTTTCCCCTGAGCTTATTTTCATAAATCCATTAATTAGGCTAACAGATGAAGTAATTCCCATTGTCACCATTGGGCCTAGAGTATAAATTAAGGGGATTTCTTCTTCTTCACCTTTTGATGGTGGCCCATCTATTTTTAATACTTTAGTTGATATAGTTCTTCTAATACGGGGTGATTTAGAAAAATAATCTTTGTCATTATATAAATCGTTTTCCCTTATTTCACTATTTTGAAAATTATTACCTAAATCTATAATAAATTCATCTAAACCAGATATAAGTTTATTTACAAATAATTTATTAGAGGGATTATTGATTAATACTAAGCCATTCAAAAATACAATTTTTAACCCTAATAGTTCAATTATGTCTCCAAACAATAAAATAGTTTCTTTATCGATTACTCTTTTTTTATTTATATATAAATAATTATTATTAAGGTTTTTTAATATATATCTATTATTATCACTTTTAATGGTAAAACATAAATCACTTATGCTATTATCATTGTAGTTAATACTGCAATCTTTTCCTTTTCCTACTGTTATATTGATTTTCTGATTATATTTATATGTGACAAATGTGCAATCATAGTTTTCAAAAACATATATTAAATATTTTATATTATCACGTTCTAATATATAATAATTATTTGTCATAAGCACTGCTGATTGGGTATAAACTCCATTATTTAATACTTTAACATTAACTGTTGAAACTAAATTCCAGACGTTATTTGATGCATCGATATTAATTAGCTTAGCAGTTTCTTCTTCTTTTTCATCAAATGATAGACTCCCAAATATTTGATTTGGAAGAGAAAATTCTATTTTTCTTTCACTGGTAAATAATGCTATTTTCACTCTATCAACTCCTCTTCTATTATATAATAACATATGATTAGTAAATTTACAATTCTTTTTTTTATTAAATTTAAAGCTTTAATTTTCTATATTTACAATATCATTTTGTAGTGAACTAATCTATTATGTATATTTTCAAAGTAAATCTTACTTTAGAAATAAAAATAAAAAGCACTTCAATTATTAATAATAATTTAGTATAATTATATCGGAGGTAATTATGAATGTGCGACGGTTAAGTTATAAATATACAGTTGGGAGAAAACCAACCTAGTAAACCTGTGGTCGGGAGCTAGTACTAAATTATGGAGCCAAAATCGTAAGATTAGGTTTAAGCGTTAATGGTGTAGTGATACATCCTAGTTAGGAGATTTGAGAGGAACGAGTGCGACGCCACTCTAGATATTGAGCCTCGTTATGCCAACAAATGGAAGCCGAGATGCTGTTCATCATCGCAGGTAGTAATACACAAACGTTAATGACAAGAATGTGTAGGTTTCATCGGGGTCTTAGAACGTTTCGAGCAAGTCATAATATATTTACAATATCCGTGAGGTCTTATGAACTCCTCAATATTGATAATGGTTTAAAACACCAATAGGAAAGGTAATATAAACTGGCTGATAGGTCTTAAAGATAGGTAAAACTAGAGGTTTATAAAAGGTTTATAAGAAGTCGGACTAACTCGTAGTAGTGAAGATATAACGCGAAAGGTTATGGAGCGAAGGGGTTAGCATAATAATCGTTTCTGAATAAGAAGCATTTACACATAAGAAAGGTGGTTACTATAATTATTATGGAATAAGTTTTAATTTTGATTGGCTAACGGAAATATATAATTATTCAAAAAGTCAATTAAAGAATTGATTAAGTAGAAGAAGTCAAAAAGGCAAGATAGCATGGGAAAAAATGTTTTTAATATTAGCATTTGAGCCATTAGAAAAACCAAGAATAACTTATTCATTATGCTAAATTTCGAAGATTATTATGAAGAGCCGTATGCCTTAATAAGGCACGTAAGGTTCTGTGAGGGGCGACAGTTTTGTTTCTGCCTCACAAGAAAGAGAGGTATAAGAATGAAAGAAAATGGAAGTCATCTACTCGACAAAAATATAATAATAGCTCACCGAGGTATATATAATAATATAGATATACCAGAAAATTCCCTTCTAGCATTTAAAGAAGCATTAAAATTTAATTATCCAATCGAATTAGATATAAATATAACTAAAGATAATGTTATCGTAGTATTTCATGATGATAATTTATTAAGAATGACTAATCTCGATAAAGGAATTAATAATATTACTTATAATGAAATAAAGAATTTATCTTTACTAGATACTAAAGAAAAAATACCCACTTTAGAAGAGGTACTTAAATTAATAAAGGGAAAAGTATTATTAAATATTGAAATAAAGAAAACAAATAATTATAAAGTTCTTATTGATAATTTAATTAAATTACTTAATAAATATAATGGTAAATATATTATTCAATCATTTGATTATAAATGTTTATTATATTTAAAAAATAATTATCCTAATATAATAAGAGGATTATTAATATCAGGAAATAATAATAAAATACATAATTATATATGTAATATAATATATATTAAGATATGTAAAATTAATTTTATATCTATATCTAAAAAATTAATAAATAATAAAAAATATCTTAAGTATATGAATAATTATCCTACTTATATATGGACAATTAAATCTAAAGAAGAACTAGATAAATATATGAATAAATATAATGGTTATATATGTGATAATTTACCATATAAAGAAAACTCGAATTAATATTCGGGTTTTATCTTTTTGATAGTTCGACAACTTTTCTCCATAAAAGAGGACCAACAATACCATTTACTTCAAAGCCATAGTCTTCTTGCAATTTTTTGACGGAGTTTTCGGTTAATTCATCAAAAATACCATTTACTCTTACTCCGGGTATTGATTTATCAAACTGACATATTTTGAGTAAGAATCTTTGAAATCTTCTTACATCTTCTCCTTCTACTCCTCTGGTAAGAAAATAGTCGGGATATAATTCACTAGCAAAGTCTTGATATTCTTTAGGAAATGATTTTAAAATATTATTATAAGTATCTTTTAGTACTTTCCAATCAGTATAGGTAAAATTACCAGTTACCGGAAGACCATATTTTTCTTGAAAAGCTTTGACCATGGTTACAGAGTTATCATTATATACGGAGTTTGTAGGTAGTCTTGGTATATCAGAGTCTAGAAAAGCTATAGCATCTAAGAAGTAATGAATATACTCTACTTCGATTCCAGTATCACCATAAGTAATAAAATCTTGATACCTAAATGTTGCTTCATCGACAGTTAAACCTTCAGAATATAAATCTGATAATTTCTTTACACTAGTATAGATATATTTTATTTTATACCATGTTGCTTTATCGACGATACCGGTTACAGGTAATCCAAATATCTCTTGAAATTTTTTAACAGCGGCTTCTGTTTCGACATCATAAATACCAGGATTATCTCCTATTTGAGGAATAGCGGGATAATTTATTCTAATTCGTCTAAGATCTCTTTGAATAGCAAGAACGGGATTACCGGCATTACCTAGTCCGATATTATATCCCGGAAAACCAAAAGAATTGTCTCCAACAGGAGCATCAAACTTTATAGATATATCATTTCCATAATAATACTTTAAAATATCTAGATAGTTTTTACCTTGGTTAGCTAAAGATACTGAGCCCCACTGAGATAGGCCATCACAAGTTGTTACCCTACCATCACAATATCTTGTAAAGTATGGCTGAACACCACTACCTTTAACGATATAGTTATTAAAGATATCTTCGACAATATTATTAATATTTTCATATGTCGATCTATTAGGAGTATAGGCTTGATCGTATATTGGTGAAGATGTTATATCAAAGTTATATCCTTTTGATGGATACCATTCATTATATATTCTATTTAAAGCAAAGGATATAATAGCATAGATATTAGCTCTTAGAGCTTCTTCGGGCCATGTTGGATATAATTCAGAAGCTGCAACATTTGATATATAATCAGTAAATGGTACAGTTATGTTTCTTGCAGCACTATCTGGTTCTCCTAGATGAACAGTTATATTATTTGGTACAACTGGATATCTAACGGCCATATTTAAAGCCTCTTACTAAAGTATTAGGAACAATATTGATGATTTGTTGGACGCATATTCCATCATATAAATTTACTTTAAAATTTTCTTCTTCACCATCATAATTAGCTTTAATATTATAGACTGTCCATTTAGGTGCTATTAAATTATCACTACCTAGTATTGGAGCAGGAAGTCTTAATCTTTCGATCATACCTGAAGAATCAGTTACTCCATTAAAGAATATTATTTTAGTATTATCTCCGATTAAGGTACTTACTTCAATATTCATACCTTCAATTGGTACAGCTTCACTAGCTCCATAAGCTCTTATACGAAGGGAACCTACTCCTTCATTATTTTTCATAAATTCTTGATATTCTAATAAGCTATTTAGCTCAGTATCATTTATATTATATGTATTCATAATTTCTCCTTTATATATTTAATTTTTGTCCAATATTTAAGAGATTACTAGATAAATTATTCTTTCTCTTAATATTATCGACACTAGTATTAAATTTCTTTGCTATACTATATAGACTATCTCCTTTTTGAACTATATATGTTTTAGTACTTGTATTAGTACTAGTACTTGGTACTTTTAGTATTTGACCAATAGATAAATTATTACTTGTTAGATTATTTAATCTTATTAATTCACTTACACTAGTATTATAAAGATTTGCTATTTTATAGAGAGAATCTCCTCTTTTAACTGTATAATTTATCGTACTTATATTACTAGGAGGAGTATACTCAATACCAAAGCATTCTTCTTCTACTACTCCGGTAGAAGGAGTATTTGTTCTTATTTTAAGATTTTGTCCAATAGATAGATTATTACTATTTAGGGAATTATCTTTGATGATAGTATCAATACTGATATTAAAATTCTTTGCGATACTATATAAACTATCTCCCTTTTTTACTATATAATTAGTATAATTGGGTACAGTTGTAGGACTTTGATATGTCTCTGGTATTAATAGTTTTTGCCCAATAGATAGATTATTACTTGTTAAGTTATTTAATCTTTTTATAGTATCAACATTAGTATCATATACATTTGCTATACTATATAAACTATCTCCTTTTTTTACGGTATAAGTAAAGGTATTATCGGGATTAGTACCAGTACTACTAGGAATAGTAAGTACTTGTCCTATATTTAGATTAGTACTATTTAAATTATTGGCTTTCATTATATCCATTACTGATACTCCAAATTGATTACTTATTCCATATAGGGTATCTCCTCTTTTTACAGTATATGTCAATATTTAGTCACCTCTAGTTAATTATATGAAATAGATATTTATATAATACAAAAAAGTAATAGAGTTATTTCTATTACTTTATATCTTGTATTTAGATTTATTTAATATATATTATTTATCTTTTTCTACTACTTTTAGGTTGAATAACTGGAGCTTTAGATTTTCTAGTTTTTGAGCCATGAATTCTACCTAAAGCACGTTCTACTTTTTCTATATTTTGTTTTAATTCTATTAATTCTTCAGGGTCTGTTGTATTCTCGTACTTTTTTGCTAAATTATCTAATTTTCTGTATAATTCACTTGGTAACATTATCCCATCATCCATATTCAATAACACCCTTTCTATTTATTGGATTCTTCGCTTTTTAATCTATTTAATTCCGCTTCCAATGTCCTGATTCGTTTTTTTTTCTATCTTTCTCTTTTCTAGCAACTATTAACTCAGTTGGTTCTTCTTTAACTGTTTCTACAAAACCACATCTACTACATGTTCTTTTCCAATTTTCATGTTCTCTTTTTTATTTTATGCAGATCTTTCTGCTTACATACTAATACTATCATAAAAACATTATTTTGTCAAAATTTTTCCTTGCTTTATTTCATCTTTAAACAAGTTTCAATCATGCTAACTATTACATTGTTAAATGAAGTATCATTTTCTTTTGCTATTTTTTCTATTTCTTTAACCAAACTTTCCTTTAGATATAAGGTTGTATAGGAAGATGGTTCTTTTTCTTTTGTCTTCTTTGGAACAAATTTCACTATATCACCTCTCTGTAAATATTTTAATATAATAAAAAAATAAAAGATAAATTAGAAATTTCTAATGTATTTTTTTGCTTTTTTATGGTACAATGTATAATGAAAGGAGTATAGATATGAAGAAGACACTTATGGTTATTGGAGGTATCGTAGTAGGGATAATTGTTTTAGGAGTTGTTATTTTTGCTATAGTATCTGCTACTTCTAAAAAAATGGTATGTAAATCCAGTGAAGGAAATATCACTATAATGTATAATGATAAAACCATTACTGGATATACTACAAGTGGTATGTCATATGATTTAGATCAACAAAAAGCATATGCTGAACAAGTTGGTGTAGATGCATACTTAAATGAATTTGCAACTTGGTTTAGTAACAATACAACTGGAACTTGTTCTAGATAATTGCAATTTATTGCAATTCAAAAAAACATAATTTTGCTTGAACATGGTGTTCTTGCTTAATTATGTTTTTGGGTTTCAAAAGGGAATTTCCCTTTGCACACCTATTGGCTCTGCCAATAGAGAAGTGTGTTTTATCTATTGGAAATAGATATTATTGACAAGCGAATGCTTGTCTTTTTATATGTCTATATCTCTATCATCATAATCTTTATCATAACCATAATTTTGTTCATAGATATAATTGTTTATTTCTTCTTCTCTAGATGTATCATCTGCTATGTCGTGTAAATCTCTATTATTATAATAACCTAATCCATGATAAGAAGTTATTTCTTTAACTACATTATCTTTATCTTTTTCACTTCCTATATGAAGTAATTAATTAAAGATTTTTTTGATAGTTTGTAACATTACATTTAAGAAATTATGAAGTCTTCTATTTTCATCTCTTTATTCATCATTTTTATCTTCTAATCTTCTTATTTCAACTTCTAAATGTCTATTCTTTTGTTCCATTTCTCTATAATGATTAGTATAATCATTTAATTATTCAAATAATGTTTGATTATTAGGCATATCTCTAATTACTCTTTTAGAGGTGTTCATAAAGTCTTTTAAAGTATCATAAGTTTCTTTATCTATTTTAACTTCTTTACCAGTAAGAGTTGGTTTAAAAGTTTTTAATTTTTCTTCTAGTATTTCATAATCTCTAGTCATTAAATGATTTTGTTTTTCCATACGAGCATCTAGTTTTCTTGTTAGTTTCTTAAATTCTTTAATAGAGATATGTTCATTATCACTGTTTTTAATACCTCTTTCTAATTTAAAACCATCAAAATAAAATTTTTAAAAGAGTATTAGTGAAATTTTAACTAATACTCTTTTACTATATTTAAATTTTCTTTTTTAAAGTTTTATTATTTTTAATCATTAAAAAATCAAAACTATTAGTGTACATATTAGATACTATAGTATCGTATGAAAAAGTTTTATCAACTTGTGTATCTCCTAATTTATTAGGATTGGCTACATAAAATTCATTATTTGAGCTATTTACACTTGTAATAGCTATATAATGACCACCATTTGAAAAAGTTTTTGGATAATTATTGTTCCAAGGCCCTACACAAACCATTGCCATATATTCGTTCATAATCATATCTAAAATTTGTTCTTTTTTTAATTCTGGATGTTCATAACTTAATTTAATTAATACATAATTAATGTCACAAATTTGTTCTTCTATCAACCTATTTAATAAATATATATATCCAATATCTCTTGTTCCTTTTCTGTTGTTTGCTAAGTCATTATAAAAATCAATCTGATTTCCATATTCATCTAGTAGCATTCTTTTAGCAATATCTTCAGGAGTTTGATTATACCCTAAACTAGATAAAATAGTAGCTATAGTGGCAGGTCCACATCCTTGATTGTCAATTCTCCAATTATGTATACCTTGAACATCTCCATACATATATTGTTTATATCTAATAGTTCTTTTTCTTCCAAATTCATTTGGTTCTATAATCTCATATTTATTCATTTTTTAGTCCTTTCTAATATCTTACTATCAGAAAAGATATCTTTATTTGCTACTAAAACTTCTTTCCAATATTCATTATTATCAAAATTACTAATGATAACTTGTCCTTTTGGTCTAGAACAATGAATAAAATAATTATCGCCTAAATAAATACCACAATGACCTGGATATTTATTATCTACTTTAGGAATTGTATCGTTCATAGATTGTCTATGAAAGAATAAAATATCACCTTTTCTGATAATACTTAAATCTTTATTTGGGTCGTTTTCCCTAAATAATATAGTTTTTCCATAATTGTTTGTCATTATTTTAGTTGTAGTTGATAGTCCAAATCCTCGATTATATAAATTTATTCTAAATATTTCATAATATAAAAACCAAACAAATCCAGCACAATCAAAAGTATTTGCCCCATTTTTTCCATGTTCATACAATTTATGATGTTGCAATAATGCTAGTTTTATAATTTTTTCTCTTAATTCATTTTCTTTAAAATCTACTTTAATCACTCCAATCTTTTTTCTATTAAAAACATTTGCAATCAAATTTTAAATGATGATACATTAATACAATACACTTTCTCATATAAATCACCCTCAAAAACACAAGATATTATAACAGATTATAATTATATGGTCAATTTTTGCCACATAAAATCGCAGAAATCCGAAAAAAATTACATAACTAATGGATTTTCGTTTTTAACTAACTCTATTTGGAGTTAGTAACATACTACCAAGATGGACGAGCCATCTAGGCGTGTGCAAATCATCGAAGAAAAAACTACTAAACAACTAAATCAATTAGAAATAGATAATATTATTGATGAATCAATTAATTTGTATATTATCTCTGATTTATTAGATTTAAAGTTAATAACTGAAAAACAATTTTATATTTTAAAAGAAAAGATTAAAAGTTTTTATTAAAAAGTACAGATTTATACAAAAATAAGGTATAATGCTATTGAACGGAGTATTTAGTTCAAAATGAAATTTGAAGAATTAAGAAAGTGAGGTGCAAATGGCACAAGTTGAGATTATAACTGCTAATCTCAAATGTGAAGATAATAATACTACTGTTGCAAATTAAAAAAAGAGTTTGTGCTTATGGTCGAGTTTCTACTGATGATGAAGAACAATTAACAAGTTATAACTCACAAATTAAATATTACACTGAAAAGATAAAATCTAATCTTGATTGGGAATTTGTAGAAATATATGCTGATGAGGGTATTTCTGGAACACAAGTTAAGAATAGAACTGAATTTAGGCGTATGATAGATGATGCTATGAATGGCAAAAAAGGGAGTCACAAACACTAGTTCAAACTTAATATCTTTGACTCCACTTAATTTCATATTATATTTTTTATTAATTGTGCTTTTGACCATAGTGTACCTCTTTTTTAATAAAAGACGGATACTGCTTGTCATTTATTGGTTTTATATAATATACTTAAAAGTTTATTTTGTCAATTTCCTGATTAGGGTATAGATATTAGTTATATTTTAAATAGTTTTCTAATTCAGATAATTTAATCTTATTATTTAAGTTTTCAATAAATATCTCATTATAATAATTAAAAGCTAGAAAGGTTATATCATTAATTATGATTCTATGTGGCTCTAGATATGTAAGATTAGTTTTATCTATTGTTCTTAAATTACCATTAATAATAATTGGTTTAACTCTACAAAACTCACAAATAAACTCTAATCTCTTTTTTAATGATTCTTCCATCCTAACTTCTTGCTTGATAACATTTACCATTTTAATCAATCCTTTCTTTGAAAGACTTTTTTCTAAACAAGAAAAAAATCAATCCTAATTTAGAATTGATTGTCTATTTATTCTCGAAACTTATAAAAAGTTCGAGCGGATTTTCCTATGGTGCCGTAACGGTGAATTGAACACCGATTAAAGCCTTACCATGGCCTCGTAATACCATTATACTATTACGGCAGAGATGAATTGGTACTAAATGTTCAATTCACCGTAGTACTGGGCATAATATAAGTACCATTCCTGCTGCATGACCAAAAAGGTTTCCGCAGGCATAAACTCCGACGGTAGCCGCCGTACTATATCATAAAAATTAATATCTATTTAAAGAATATTAGTTTTATGAATACGATTAATGCTAGTATTACTCTATAAAAAGCAAATACTGAGAAATCATGTTTCTTTATATAACTAAGGAGGAATTTTATTGATATTATTCCCATTGAGAAGGAAGATAATATTCCTACGATTACTTCCTTAGTTAAAGAAAGATCTTTTAGTTCTAAAATAGTTGCTCCACATATTACAGGTACAGATAAAAGAAAGGTAAACTTTGTTACGGCCTCTTTTGATAGTCCTTGAAGTCGACCTGCGAGAATAGTTGTTCCTGATCTTGAAAAACCGGGAATTAGAGCAAATATTTGAGATATACCTATTATTAGTGCTTCTTTGATCGTAATACTATCAAAGTCTTTTTCTTTTTTATAATGCTTACTTGCCCATTTATCTCCGATAAAGATAAATAATCCCATAATAGAAAGAGCAAGATCTATTATCCATATTTTATCTCTAATGATATTTTCGATGATATCATCAAATAATAAGCCTGCGATGGCAGATGGTACTGTGGCTATTACTAAATACCAAAATATTTTACCATTGGTATTTAGTTTTTTTTCTTTAATACTAGTAATAGCTCCAGTAAAGAGAATCCACCAATCTTTAAAGAAAATTAATAGAACTGCGAGCATTGTACCAAAATGAAGGGCTATATCAAATGATAGCCCACCACTCTTCCATCCTAATAGATAGGGAATTAATATTAAATGCGCAGATGATGATATTGGTAAAAATTCCGCAATCCCCTGAATAATTCCAAGTATTACCGCCTTAAATACGCTCATAATATCTCCTTGTTATTTTAGTTATTTTCTTTTAATACATCTATTGCCTTTCTCATAGTTAAATCAAATTTAACTCTTTCTAAACTTCCAAGATGTTCCATAGCATGTTCTTCTGTAATACCATTTTCTTCAGCTATTTTCTTTACTTCTTCTTTAGCTTCTTTATCAGTAGTAGTTATTTTTTCTTCTTTGATAATAGCTTCAAGTAAATATCTATATCTTAATCTTATTTCAGCTTCTTTCTTCATGTCTTTCATAACGTCTTCTTTAGTAGTTTTAGAATATGCATAATATAATTCTTCGCTAATACCAGAACCTTGTAGTCTCTTAGTGAAATCATTATACATATATTTTACTTCATCATCAATGATTTCTTCATCGATTTCTACTTTCATATTTTTAGAAGCTGCTTCAAGTAGATCTTCAGTGAATTTATTATCAGCCATTTCTTCTTTTTGTGCAAGTAGTTCTTCTTCTACTTTTTTATCTAATTCTTCTTTAGTAGTTACGCCTTCCATATCTAAGTCTTTAAAAAAGTCTTCGTCTAATTCTGGAACTACTCTCTTTTTAATATCATGTAGAGTTACATTAAATACAACTTCTTTTCCTGCTAGGTCTTTTGCCATATAGTCTTCTGGGAATGTTAAGTTAATGTCTTTTGACTCTTCCTTTTTCATTCCTACAACGCCTTCTTCAAAGCCTGGTATAAATGAGTGACTACCTAGTTCTAATGAATAGTTCTCGGCACTTCCTCCTTCGAAAGCCTCGTTATCTTTAAATCCTTTAAAGTCAATAATGACAGTATCTCCCATTTCGGCTTTACCATCTTTGGATACTAACTCAGCAAATCTATCTAAGATATGTCCTTCTTCATGTTCAATTTCTTCTTTAGTTACTTTTACTTCCTCTTTTTTTACTTTAAGACCCTTATAATTTCCTAAAGTTACTTCTGGTTGTAATATAAAAGTCATATTTACTTCAAAGCCTTTGTCATCTGCTTTTACTATTTCTAGTTTTGGTTCTACAACTGGAAGTAATTTGTCTTTAATGATTGTTTCTCTATATTTGACATCAATCATTTCTTCCATGGCTTCAGAAATAATATCTCCCGTTCCATATTTCTTTTCAAATATATTTCTAGGACACTTACCTGGTCTAAAACCATCTACTTTTACTTTCTTTACGATTTTTTCAAATGCTTTTGTTTTTGCTTCTTCCCAAACACTGCCTTCTACTTTGTAATTTACTACTTTTTTCATTATTTAACCTCCCTTAGCAAATTGCTACTATTTCTACTTCGTATTCACCATTAGGTGATGCTACTTTCTTTATTTCTCCAACTTTAGCATTCATGATTGCTTTAGCTATTGGACTTTCATTTGATATTTTATTGTTTGATGGATCGGCTTCTTTAGAACCTACTATTCTGTATTCTTCGATTTCATCATCATCTACATACTTAATTTTAACAGTAGTACCAAGTGATACTTTATCTGTACTTCCTTTTTGAATAATATGAGCATTCTCCATTATTTTTTCTAGTTCTTGGATTCTTCCCTCAACTTGTGCTTGTTCTGCTCTTGCTGCGTCATAGTCAGCATTTTCGGATAAATCTCCAAGTGCTCTAGCTTCTTTTAAAGCTTTAATTACTTCTGGTCTCTTAACATTTTTAAGTTCATTTAATTCTTCTTCTAACTCAAGAAATCCTTCATCAGTTAGATATACTTTATTATCATTCATTTTAAATTCTCCTTCTTTTTTTAATTTTCATTACAATTCAAAATTGTACTATTATTTTTTTCTTTTGTCAATAATTATTTTTACTATTTTAGTATATTCTTTTTTTAATATAATGTTAGTCAATTTTTATTCTTATCATATCCCCTTTATATACTTTTTTATCTAATTTAAACTTTAATATTTCTTCAGGATGTCTTCCGATATTTACTTTTTCATTTTCTTCATTATATATATCTGGCATTATAAAACTAAATGTTTCAATATTAGGTCCAAATACTTCTACTGCATCTCCTGTTTTAAAATAATTTCTTTCAGTAATAGTAACCATCTTTGTTTCTTCATTATAGTCTTCAACTATTCCTAAAAAGTCTTGATTAGATACTTCGTTTCTACCTAAATAGTATTGTTCATCTACTGAAGGTAGTTTATTATAGAACTGAGGCACTGCTTCTCTATTTGCAACACGCTCTAATACTTTTTTATAATGCTTTATTTTTTCTTCGTTTAAAGCACTATTATAATAGTCATCAATCATAGAACGATATGTATTAATAACAGTGGCTACATAATAGTTACTTCGCATTCTTCCTTCGACTTTTAAGGATGATACTCCTACTTCGATCATATCTTTTATATAATCAATCATCATTAAATCTTTCGATGAAGCTGTAAACTTGGTATCACTTTCAATTATATTTAAATTAGAATCATATAGGGGAAACTCCCATCTACAAATTTGAGCACATCCTCCCCTATTGGCATCTCTATTTGTTAAGTAATTAGAAAGAACACATCTACCAGAGTATGATGAACACATGGCTCCATGAATAAAGCATTCTACTTCCATACCGGTACTATCTATAATTTCTTTTATTTCTTCTCGAGATAGTTCTCTAGCTAAGACTACTCTTTCTACTCCTAGAGACTTCCAAAACTTAACAGTCTCTACATTAAGAGTAGAGCTTTGCGTAGATATATGCATCTTTAGATTAAGTTTATGTTTATTTATTAAATCTATTACTAATACATCAGATATTATTAGAGCATCTACTTTAATTCTTTCTAATTCTTTTAAATAGTCTAATAATTTATCTTCATTTTTATTATGAAATGCTATATTTACTGTTACATAGACTTTTTTACCTAGATTATGAGCAAAATTAACTGCTTCTTCCATTTCTTCTATACTAAAGTTTTTAGCATTAGCACGAAGTGAGAAATCTCTTCCTCCGATATAGCAGGCATCTGCTCCATACATATAAGCAAACTTTAATTTCTCTAAATTTCCTGCAGGAGCAAGTAATTCTATTTTTTTCATTATTCTTCCTCCTTTAGTTTAAAGATTGTCTCTTTATCAAAGAATCCAGTATAAGTATTATCTTCTTTTTCTTTATTTATATATTTATCAATGATACTTATATCATCTATATATGATAAGTCTATTACGATATTATCTATCTTATCTATTTTATCTAATTCATTTATTAAATTAATTAATGGACTATAAATAATAGTACCATATTCTTTTTCTTTAATCATATACTTATTCTCTTTATCAAAGATATAGTATGTATCATCTTCTTTTTCTTTATTAATATATTTAAAATAATTAGTAAGTAAATATCTTCTTGAATAGAATATTGGTAAATATCCATATATGGTATAATATACTTCCATATTAGTCTTTTCTTTTATTTCATTTATTTCTCTATAAGTAAGATCTGATGATATATAGGTACTAGATACTCCTCTTTCTTTATAAAAAGTATTACTTCCTATACTTAGATTTAAATGTTCTCCATAGATTATTAGTTTATTCTTTATATTAAGTTCTTTTATGATATTAAATACTCCTAGATCTTGAAATAAGATATTGATATCTTTATCTTTTACTTTAAGTAGTACTTCTTTTACATAATCTAAATCTTTATTATGAATCATTTTATTAATAGCAATAGTTATATTAATATTTGATTCTTCTTTTAATTTAATTATACTATCAATATCTAATTCTAAATTATAAATAGAAAGATTCTTTATACCTATTATTAATTCTTTAATATTTTTCTTTATTAAGATATTAATATCTTCTTTATTACCAGGTATAACAACTATATTACTCATTTTCTATTCTCCTTTTTGATATCGAAATAGTATCTCCTACTGGGATATAAGTAGTTGTAAATTCTTTATTATTATCTAAGAAATCAATATAACTTTTTATTTTATTTACTATTCCTTTTTGATTCTTTGTTTTAATTAATGAAGAATCTTCAACTAAGCCATGAAAAGATAAATTATCGGTTATTATTACTCCATCAATACTAAGATTATTTTTAAATTTTTCAAAGAAGTAAGTATTCTTTCCTTTAGCAGCATCAATAAAGATTAAATCAAAGTTACCATCTATATCGATATCACAAGCATCTCCATATATAATATTTATTCTATCTTCTAGATTATATTTATATATATTAGATACTGCTACCTCATATCTATCTTTATCTCTTTCAATAGTAGTTACTTTTATATCATTACTAATACTTGCCATCATAATACTAGAGTATCCTATGGCAGAGCCTATTTCTAAGATATTTTTGATATTATTTTCTTTAATAAAATTACATAAATATAAGATACCATCTTTTTGCATTATTGGTATATTATTCTCTTTGGCATATAATTCTAATTCTTCCATACTATCACCTTACGAAAAAAGAAAAAGAGTAATCTCTTTCTTTATTATTCTTATTTTTCCTTGCACATATAATATAGCATAAAATATACTTATAGTCAATTATTTTATTAGATTTTTTTATATGCTCTAACACGAATTAACAAGTTAATTCTTACTATCCTTTACTAGATTATTCTTGTATATTATCTTTACTCTAGATATAAGGAATAGAAAGTAATAAATAAAAATTGTTTTTAGTTAAGAATTCTTTTTTTAGAATTAGTTCTATCCCAATAAAAATGATTATTTTCATCTTTAACAATAGAAGGCACTCTTTCAATTTTCCAACCCTTAACTAAATATTTATTATATTTTTGCTCTGGTTCATTTGAAGTAGTTCTAATTGTCTTGTAAAAAGGATTAATCTTATCATATCCTAAAACATTAATCATAAAAGTTTCATACAAAACATCATATTTAACATTAATTTCCATACTATTAAATGCTTCTACATATTGCTTTAATAGTTCGCTTTCTTTTTCACTTAATTTACTATGTTCACAATCATATTTATTAGAAAATTCTAAGCCATTGCAATAAATAGCACAAAAACATTCAGGCCATATATAATGGTCATATGGACTTTTTACTATTTCTCCATTTGGTTTAATATAAAGATAATATTTGCTATTAGTAATTTCTTCAGTATAAGGTATTCCTTTTTCCATTTTTTTACTCCTTTCTTCAAATAATAAATTGAATCTATCACCAAGATGCCTTATATAATAATATAAAAGTATACATTTGTCAAGTATGTAAGTTCAATATATAATTATAAAGGTGATTATATGAAATATTTTTATTCTTGGGGTTTACTATTTGTTTTGCCATTTACTATTTATGCTTATATGAAAGCTGATAAAAATGTAAGGCTAAAAATGATGATATTTGGATCTATATTTGGATTAATGGCTGTTATTTTTGATTATATGTATTTAGACTATTGGAACCCAGTGTACTTATTTGATAATTTTCATTTTGAAGACTTTATGTATGGTTTTTTATTTGCTGGAATATTACCTGGTATAAATAATATATTTGGAAGATACAAAATGAAAGGAAAACTAAAAGCAAATTATATATTAGGCTTTATTTACATATTTCTCATTGTGGCTATTTTTTATTTAATAACTGTTGCTTTAAAATATAATTATATATATGCTCTATCATTAGCACCACTTATTATAGGAATAATTTCTTATATAAAAGTCAAAGGAAAAATAACTGATGTTCTAGTAACTATAATTGCATCTTTAACTATTACTATCTTAGTATATAATATTATTCTTATAATATATCCAGGAGCCATTAATAATCATTTTTTTATTCAAAATATTTCAGGAATAATTATTTTAAATATTCCAATTGAAGAAATATTATTTGCAATTTGTTTAGCTGTAGGATGTACATATACATATGAAGCAGTATTTAATCAAAAAATAATTAGATAAAAGCAATCATAACGATTGCTTTTATTCTATTCCATCGATACAATTATTATATATCCATTCTTTTAATTCTGCACTATTATTTGTTTCATAATAATTAATTAATTTTGTAAAATACTCTCCTATTTTATCTACTGGAATACTAATTATACCTTCTCCATTTTTAATCATTTCTTTATTTGCTACAAGATTGGCAACTCTTTTATTTCCATCTAAAAACATTTGGCATCTTTGAATCCAGCAAAATAATTCTATACATCTTTCTCAATTATAATTGAAGCAAAAAAGATAGGTGCATCAACCTATCTTCAAAGAAAAACAATTCTATAGTGATTTATACTCTTTTCTTTCCTCTACTTTAGTAAGATAATAATTTATGACATCAATATAATGTTTCATATCTAATGACTCATCAATTTGAGCATATTTACATTTATCATCTTCTTTTTGTAAAATAGTTATAATTTTATTAAATAATTCTTCTAATTGATTACTATCTATTTCACCAATTAAAAAACTATTATTTATTTTAGATACTAGTTTATCCATAAATATATTGCTTTTTTCTCTAGAAAAATATTTTTTAATCTTATCTGGGTTAGAAAAATTAAATCCATATATATTATTTTCTAAACGAACTAAATATTTTTCAAATAAACTTATATCTAAAGTATTAATAATACGTTCTTCATACTCTTTAAGAACAATGTATTCATTTATTGCAATTTTTTCCGTATCTAAATATACTATTGGAATGCCTAATTCATAAGCAGCCTTTAAACTCTTATTATACCTATTAATATCAAAATTATCATAAATGATAACATAACTTGGCTGAATATTACCATATTTTGATACAATATTTCTTCTTAATTCAAGCCTTTCTAACACTAGTTCATTATAACCGCCCCTTGTATTATTAATATAATCATCAGGAAGCATAAAATGATTTTGACAGGCCCTTAACTCTATATCATCAGAATTCGATAAAATATCGCAACTATCCGCTAGCTGAATAGAATTATCACTAAAATCATCAAAACCAAATAACACATCATTAATTGGAGCAGTTTGTCCAACATTTTGATTAGATATTAGTGATGTACATATACCGTGGTTTTTAATATTTTCATTACTATTCCAAAACTTGATATAGTCTTCTACTCCTCCATGTAATCTATAAGCAGATACGCTATTTACTAACATAAAAAAGTCATCATCAGGATAATAAACAGGAATCTTTGTATCAGCATAATTAAGGAATAAATTAGGCTCTTTATCACTTACTTTATATAAAGACTTACGTAATTTATCATTAAATACTTTCTTTATATTTTGTTCCATTAATACTTTTTCTTCAATTGATAGTTTCCTATTTCTACTATAAAGATCTAATAAGTTATTTGTATCATCTTCTTCAACTATTTTTTTAATTGTCTTAATATATACAATCGGAACACTATCATCAAATTTATCTAAAGATTTCCCATAAGTATCTATTAGTTTTACAGCACTTTTTAAATTAACACCAAATAATTTATTTAAAATAAACTTTTTAACATTATCAATATCATTGGTGTCACTAAAAGTTAAACGAATTTTCTCATCTAATTTTTCTTCATAGTTAACTAAATCCCTATTATCATTAACTTCAATAAATATTGAGTCAGCACTGGTTTCATTAACCTTAATTAAATTAAAAATTAAATTAATTTTATCTTTATCATCTAAGTTTTTATAATCAATATTATTTAAAAAACTATTTGCGTCATTTTTAAAAACATTAATTAATATATTAGTAATACTGTCATAATTAACATCATATTTATAAAGATGCTCTAAAAGACTTAATAACAAATTAATTCTATCAGGAGACTTTTTATATAAGAAGACAAGTTCTTGAGATTCTTTTTCATATCTTGAAATTCTTTTCAAAAAATTAGTATTATTTTTTACACAAGGAATATTAAGAAGTTCAAATATAAATGAACCATAAAAATAAATATTATTATTTGCTAGCTTATTCATCATATTTCTTTCTTCAGCGTTAAAGATATTATCATCACTAAGTAAATTTCTAACAAAGAATTCTGGATCAACTAAAGCTACAGCATTATAAATTATTTTAATAGTTTCTTTATTATTTGTTTTACTAAGCAAATAATTAATAGTGTCTGATATAGTATTATTATCATTTATGCCTAATAAAACATTTTTAATTACATATGATAAAGCTAGAGGATTAAATATATCAATATATTTATTTAAAATAGTATCAGTTGATATTTTCTCTTTACCATAATATTTATTCCATTCACATATTCTAAAAAGAACATAACTATTCTCATAATTAATATATTTGTCTAAAAAGAATTCTTTTTTATCATCATCAATGCCCCCATACATTTGATAAATATCATCATTGTTAAACTTTATAAAATATTTATCAAATAATTCCATCTTTTTATCACAATCAGATTCTTTTTTTAATATTTCTATAACATGATTTGAATCAAGTTTATTTAAAAGATTATCAAGTAGAATATATCGAATCTCCAAATCATCAATTTTTAAAAGTAAATCTTTTAATTCCTTACTAGGAATTATATTAGAATATCGAATAATAAGATCTACGATATTGTCTTTATCTTTTAATTCACATGTTATATACCACATTTGACTTGGTTTCAAATATTTGAAATATTTATCAACAAAATAAATAATATTTTTTTCATCATCTAGATAAGAACCAATAAAATGTTCAATATGCTCAATTTGCGTATCTGTTCCAATAAAATATGTATCAAAAAACTCCATTCTTTTCAGATCATTTTTATAAGCACCGGCGATCCAATCAAGACGATAATCAGGAAAATTATCTTTATAAAGAAGAAATTCACTAGTTCTAAATTCATCATCCTTTATATTTCTTAAAAAATCAGAAAAACTATCTGAATCATAATAATCTATATATTTCCTAAAATACTCAGATTTTAAAATATCATTTCTAATAGAATTAATTATAAGAGTAATAAAAAGATATTCTTCTTTAAGTCTATCAAAATATTGGTTTAATAATCCAATCTTTATGTTATCACTATATATTTTTGATATTATACTACTCAAAGCATAATCACTTACATTACTCGCACATTTAGATATTACATCTGTTTTTATTTTATCAAATTCCTCCCTACGAGGAAATCTACTTATTATTGTTTCAATATCAAAATATTGTTTATTAAGAATGGTTATTTCTAAAAGAATTATTAAATCGGTATCTTTATTATACTTCTGAACTACATCAATAATATTATGCCTTCTATAAATATTATCATTTAAATAATAACTTTTAATTTCTTCATATCTATCTTCCATGTGACCACCCATACTAATTATAAAATGTTTTTTATAAAATTATTTGTTATTGTTTTTCCAGTATTAATATCAAGTTCCATTTTGCTATATTATATTTATATTCCATAATTATTCTTTTTACTATATCTAAGTTAAGTATACCATATTGGATAATTTTTAACAATTACTTTTTAAACTTATTTATATATTTTCTTATAAAGTCAATAGGAATGATCGTGATAGATATTAATAAGACAATAATAAACTCTAATAATGTTATTCTAGTGGTATTAAAGATATTAAAGCCAAAATAGATGATAGATATTTGAACTATGATAATAAATAATATTATAAGTAAGAACATTTTATTTTCTTTTAGATGAGCAAAGATATTTATTCTTTCGGTTCTAGTATTAAAGGCATTAAATACTGCTAGAAAGATGAATAAGGTAAAGAAAGCCGTCATTTTATGATTATTATTTAAAAAGATAGTATCTATAATTGGTAGTTTTAGAAATAAGAGACATATTATTAATGAGTATATTCCTGATACAAAGATTTCATTTAGCATATATTTGCTTAAGATATTTTCTTCTTTTCTTTTAGGAAGTTCTTTCATATATTCAAGTCTTGGTACTTCATAAGAAAAAGCAAGTCCTGCAAGAGTATCCATGACCATATTTATCCATAGCATTTGAATCACACCAATCGGAGATGGTACACCAATAAAGGGACCAATTAAAGCTAGAGATACTGCTGCTAGATTGACAGTAAGTTGGAAGATAATAAATTTCCTAATATTTTTAAAGATAGTTCTACCATATAGTATTGCTTTGGATATTGATAAGATATTATCGTCTAATATTACAATATCAGAAGCTTCTTTAGCTACTTCAGTACCTGTTCCCATAGCAAAAGAAACATCAGCTTTTTTTAAGGCAATAGAATCATTTACTCCATCTCCGGTCATACCAGTAACAAGACCTAGTTCTTTAGTAATATTTACTAGTCTTTTTTTATCTTCAGGAAGTGCTCTTGCTACTACTTTAATGTTTTTTATCTTTCTTTTTAATTCTTCATCGGTATATTTTTCCAATTCTTTAGAGGTTATTACTAAGTCACTACTATTATCTATGATACCAACTTCGCTAGCAATATTAGAGGCTGTCTCTTTAGAGTCTCCTGTTACCATAATGATGTTTACTCCAGCTTCTTTAATTAATTTTATACTATCCTTTGCTTCTTCTCTTATATCATCTTTGATAAATATTATTCCAATTAAAGTATTTCTTCTTATACTATCGATTGGATAAATACTTTCACTAAAAGAAACAGCAATTGCTCTTAATCCTTTTCTTGTTTTATTCTCAATTATGTTTAATAGTTTTTCTTTATCTAATATTTTCTTTTCATTATTCTTAGTTACATAATTAAGAGAATTCTTTATTATCTTATCAGGAGATCCTTTTATTAATTTTATTTTTTTATTATTCTTTATAATAATCGTACTTGAATACTTATTAGTACTATTAAAAGGTAATTTATCAAATATTTTGATATTATGATCTTTATTTTTTTTTGCAAATATACGAAGAGCTTTATCGGTAATATTACCTCCGATAACCTTACCTGTTTCTATGTCTATTTCTGATTCGTTATTATAAATTAAAGAATCTTCAATATATGTTTTATATTTATCATTTAACTCATCTAATAAATAGTATTCATTTAAATCACCATCTAATATCGATACTACTTCCATTTTACCTTTAGTAATTG
The DNA here is from genome assembly GCA_946611235.1 of uncultured Caryophanales bacterium. Lineage (GTDB taxonomy): Bacteria > Bacillota_I > Bacilli_A > RF39 > UBA660 > CAG-302. Next base: position 31,201 of record CAMODE010000003.1, read on the forward strand.
TACCTGTTTTATCTGTAAATAAAACATTTAAAGAACCAGCGGTTTCTATACCGACCATTTTTCTTACTAAGACATTATCTTTTAACATTTTCTTTGAGTTAGTAGATAATACTAAAGTAATCATCATCGGAAGGCCTTCGGGTACAGACATAACTAGTACTGAAACCGCAAGAGTAAGTGCTTCGAGTAGGTATGATAAGAATTTATTTAAGGTTAATGTGTTTTTGATTAATTCAATATTAAAATTATTTAAGATAAATATCTTAGAGAATAAGTATGCTATTGATATTAGAATAGCTGCTATATAACCAATAGTACTTATTGTTTTAGCTAGTTTGTTTAATCTTATTTTTAAAGGAGAATCATCATTTACTTCTGTTAATTCTTTAGCCATTTTACCATACATTGTATTCATTCCTACTTCAACTACTTTAGCATAAGCTTCTCCATCATAGATAGTGGTTCCTCTATAAACTTTATTTTTTTCCGTATAATTATTAATATTACTAATACTTTCTTTTTTAGCTTCTTTAGTCTCACCATTAATAGAAGATTCATCTACCGATAATTTTCCTTTAATTAAGATACAATCAGCAGGTACTCTATCTCCTGATGAAAGAATTATTACGTCTCCTTTTACGATATCATCAATTGTAATACTTGTAATGTTATTATTTCTTATTACTCTTACATTTATTTTAGAAGACTCTTCCTGCATCCTTTCAAAGGCTTTATTAGATCCATATTCACTAATCGCAGATATAACTGAAGCTACTAGTATAGCTATTACAATTCCTATTGTTTCAAAATAATCAAAATCTTTAAATAAAAAGATTGTTTTGATAGCAAGAGCTATTAATAATATCTTGATGATGGGGTCTCCTAGTGTCTCAATTAATAAACTAAAAAAAGTAGTTTTATTTCTCCCTGTTATACTATTATTACCATATTTTTTTCTGGATTCTTTTACCTCATCATTATTTAGTCCTTTAGTATTATCCATAAGTCCTCCTTACTAAATAATACTTACATTAACTATTTAATAGAAGGTCTATTAAGCGACAAAAAAAGACCATTTCTAGTCTATAAGTCAATTAATTATTATTTAAATCAATTCCATCAATACTTGTTTCATAAAATTTTATTAGTTTTTCAAAGAATGCCTTCTGATTTTCTTGTGAAATTGTAATAATACCACAACCATTATCTATCATAATTTTATTAGTAAATAACATACCAACTCTTTTATTACCATCTATAAACATTTGTCTTCTCATAATCCATAGCATAACTTCTATTGCTATTTCAGTTTTAGTTTTTTCAGGTTGATTAAGTAATCTTTCTAATTCTTCTTTGATTTGGCTTTCTATTGGAAAATCTTGTTTCCAAGTAGTTCCCCCAATATTAACAGGAGTAGATTTTAATCTACCTAAATTCTCATCTAACGCTAATTTATCACAAGTTAATTTATGTAAATGATATAATGCTTTAAAATCATAATCAATTCCCTCATTTTCTAATATAAACTCCCAAGCATATTTTAAGTTATTAATGGCTATAATTTTATCAACTGTTAATCCATTAACAATACCGCCATCATAAATAGCTTGTGTTTCAGGATATGTTACACCGATACCCTCTAAATTAGCACTTTTCCATATATAATCAACTATATTTCTTTTAGCAACAAATACATTCTGCTTTCTTGTTAAATTAAATTTATTATTCATAATATCACTCTCCATAAATATTTAAAAAATCGAGTAGAGAAAATTCACATTAATTTGTAAATTTGTCCCTCTCACACCACCGTACGTACCGTTCGGTATACGGCGGTTCAATTTATATTATAGTATGTACTTTTAAGTAATGGTCTAGTGGAAATACTAGTCCTTTTCTTTTAAGTCGCTCATTTGAAATTGCCCTATCTATTGGTATACAATGACTTGTTTGCCAATAACTTTTCCTCGAGTATGAACATGATTTTGCTGTATCACTATCAAGTCCAAGCTTAATCAAACATTTCATTCGATGTTGTGGTGTTTTCCATTGTTTCCATATGATACATCTTATCCTATGTCTCAAATGTTCACTTATACTACTCATATATGTTTTCATATCAGCAATTCTAAAGTAATTTATCCACCCTCTTATAACTTGATTTAGTTTTACAATTCTTTCATCTAATGAAATACTCCAACTTCTCTTAGTTATTTGTTTTAATTTTCTTTTAAACTTCTGAATTGATTTCAAGTGTGGTTTAGGTTTAATAATACCAGTTTTAGTATAATAAAAGCCAAAACCTAGATATTTGATTTGATTTGGTCTTGCAACTTTACTTTTCTCAACATTTACCTTTAATCCTAATTTCTTTTCAATAAACTTTGTTATGCTTTCCATAACTCTATTTGCTGCTTTTTCACTTTGGACTACGATTATACAATCATCGGCATATCTAGCAAATCTTAGACCTCTCTCTTCAAGTTCTTTATCTAATTCATTTAACATGATATTAGATAATAATGGTGATAAATTACCTCCTTGTGGTGTACCTACCTTTGTAGAACTAACTACATCATTTTCCATTACTCCACTTACTAGATATTTTCTTATTAATGACACTAATTCGCCGTCATGAATTGTTTTCATAATAATAGATATTAATTTATCATGACATACTGTATCAAAGAACTTTTGTAAATCTATATCAACTACCCAAGTATAACCATCATTAAAATATTCCAATAATTTTACAATAGCCATTTCACATGAACGATTTGGTCTAAAACCATAACTTGTTTCGCTAAACTGGGTCTCATATATTGGAGATAATACTTGGACTATTGCTTGTTGTATTAATCTATCTACAACCGTTGGTATACCAAGTCCTCGTTTGTCTCCATTATCCTTTGGTATATAAACTCTTCTTACTGGACTAGGCTTATATTTTCTATTTCTTATTTGTTCTTTGATTTCCTCTTTATGTAAGTACATATAAGTTCCAAGTTCATCAACAGTAATTCCATCAACTCCACTTGTTCCTTTGTTCTTATATACTTGTTTGTATGCATCAAATAAATTTTTGTCATCTAAGACTTTTTCTAGTAATTCCATACTTGTTCTTTCCTTTCTAATTTCAACATTAGTCATTTATCTTTTAAGGATTTATACATAGTTATACGTTCTACTTATTTACCTTTTATTACATTCTGATTTATGACTAACATAATTTTAGTGTACTTAAACACTATAAATTGTTCAGTCCTTCCTAGTATTAACTAGTACTATGACCTCGGCTGACTTCTCATGATAAACCTTTTTCGACCGACCATTTCTTCCTAACTATTGGTGTATTAAACCGCTAGTACTTATTCGTTCATGAGACCTCCCAGGGTAAGACATATAACTTTCCTCGTTTACTCACTTGATTTACTGCATAAAGTTACGTGTATCTTTTGGACTTTAGTTTGTTTTGTAACCTCATCCGTTTATACAGCCTTAGTATCAAGTTTCTGTTCGTTGAGCCACGATTTTGTTCCACACTTCCTTTAGCCCTAACATCACTGTTAATGCGTTGTGCTTCTCTAATACTTCGCAGATACTTACACGTATAGTGGACTTTCACCACCTAGCTATATGCCATGCCTGGCACACAAAAAGCGAGCCCTATCGGGCTCTTCAGGGGGCGGTTAGAATTCACGTACTTCAAAGTTTATATAAATACTTTTGCCTTTATTTAAAAGGATTTAAAAGTAAATAAAATAACTAAATATTATAAGAATTTTAAATTCTTGGTAGTTGAAAAGGTAGTTGAGAAAAGTTTCTTAACTACCTTTTTATATTAATCAATACTTCGAGAATCATTTATAATTTTATCAAAAATGTCAAGAATTTTATTAAATTCTTTAAAATTAAAGTCATTAAAATTTTCAATATCATTTTTTATATTTTCAGCAAAGCATTTTTTACTTAAAGCTAAATTTTTTCTAGTCTCATCTTTTTGGTCATAAACTTGTGTTTTCCCAGAACCATCTAATATTTTTAGGCTATCTGAACCACATTTATCAATTGCCTTACACATTAAATTACCTTTGATACTTATCCCATTAGAATTAAATTCGTTGCCTAAATATAATCTCCTTCCCTGTATATCTTTTCTTTTTATTTCCCTATCTTTAAAATAATGTTCTATACATAAATCTTTACTATCATTTCTATGACTAGGAATAGGAATAGACATTTTATAAACATTTTCACTATATTTTATATACTCATTCTTTAATAGTTCATCTATAATTACATCTCGATCGTATATTAAAACAACAGGAACTGGAGGTGATACAACTGTTAAAGCTTCTCCTAACTTGTTTAGAGCAGTCCACCCTTCATCTTGATATTTATTTGCCTCTGCAGTTTTTAATCCAATTATCTTAATTTTTTTATCCTTAAATCTATCTAATTTTTCCATTGACTTATAAATATATATAGGATCTGTTTTTCCTTCGGTGATAACAACTAAATCATTACTTGATTCTATAATATCATTAGTTGTTTCTTTTACAGTCTTTAACAGTTCTTCACTATGATTTATTACTGCATCATAAGATGCTTTTACTTCAGATAAATCTATTACATTTTCAATCTTTGTGCCGCTAGGCATATCGTATATATCACATTTATTATTGTATAAATCATTAATACCATATATTAAAAATGGAGATTGAGTCGTTATAACAAATTGAATATTTTTAAATTTCTTCATTAATTTAGGCAAAACATTAATTTGTAAATCAATGTGAAGATTTAGTTCTGCCTCATCTATTAATACAATGCCCTTTATATCTTGAAAATTAAATGCTTTACTATTAATTGTTTTATCATAATCCATTAAAATTGCAACAAACAATGATAATAACGAATATTCTCCTGTTGATAATTTATTAAATGAATCAATGATTTCATCTTCATCACCATTTGATTTAATACCAATAATTCCTATTTTTCTGTTCTCTTTTTGGCTTACATATAGTCTTTTTCTGCTATATTCTTTATCTTTAAATTCAGATATAATACTATTTATAAAATCTATTATACTATTGTTTTTACCTATATATATAACACGAGGTTCACCATTACTATCTAATATGAAGCTATTGTTATTATCTTTTAAAAAGTGTTTATGATCATATATTTCTTTATCTATAATTGTATTTAAAATATATGATTCAAAATTATTTTGTACGGTATTACAAATAACATTTCTTAAATTTTTGCCGACATACTTTTCTTCTAATCTAAGTTCAGATTTTATTTCATTATTTTTCCAACCTGGAACATAATACCTGTCTACAGGAAAATATAAACATACATTTTCATCATAATTTAATTTTCCACTTTTTGCTTCATACATTCCATTTTTTTTAAAATCGCTGTCATTTCTTAACTTATTAGTGAACTCATGAAATGTGTCATTATCAATTGTACTTTGAGGTTTTTTACTTAATATCTCTGCATAATTAAAGTTGTTATCATCAAAATCAATTGATATTATTCCTTCCTGCTTATTATTTTTTATATAAGAAGTAGAAATTACTTTATATAATTGGTTTGTTTCTTTTTCTAAAATATTATTATATTGTTCAGACTTATTATTTAATAATGCCTGTAATATTTGTGCTAAAATCAACGTTTTCCCAGAACCATTTTTTCCCATTAAAACAATAGGTACAGGAGAACCATCTTCATTAAAACTAGGTTTAATTTCAAATTTATCGATAGGGCCATAATTTTCAATATTTAATTTTTTTATATACATACTACAATACCTCCATTTGTAATAATTAAAATCAAGGTGACAAGATGACAATATCAATGATGGGCCTCAATTAACTGTCATATTGTCATTTTTTATTGAACCAATTTATGCTGTTCCTCACTCCATGCAGGAGTACAAGACATGGAAACAACACAGTACTTAGTATCCCAATAATATTTTTCGTTTGAATTTATTAAAATGGAATCACCTTTTTCAAATTCAACAAATTCATTATCAAAACATAATTTACCATTTCCACCAAGTACATAAATTAATTCTTTACTAATGGTATTTACACAATATCCTGATTCAGGATATCTACCTGTTATAGTTGCAATCCCCAAATCTATATCTTTATCATTAAATGAGTACTCTAATGTTTTACATTTGTCACTATTAGCACCATTAACAGCACTATTGCTTTTAATAATTTGCATTTAATTCACCTCTAATCTTTTTTCCTTTTACAGCGTTTTTCAAATTTCATACTTTAAATAAAACTTAAAATCATTCCTTATCATTTAAAACTTTTTCTACCTCACTTATTAATTGCTCTTTATTAGGAATATAATATGTATATGTTGAAGTAAATAAATTATTTGAAATACCATTTAAAGCAAATTCCATCATTACATTATCTTTTTCTGTACATAATATAATTCCAATTGGTTTATTGTCATCTTCATCATTTACAACTTGTTCATAATAATTAAGATATAAATTCATTTGTCCTAAATTTTCAGCCTTTAAATTATTCATTTTTAAATCAATTAAAACATAAGACTTTAAAAACTTATTATAAAAGACCATATCTACATAATAATTAGTATTATTAAGAGTTATTCTTTGTTGGCTACCAACAAACATAAACCCTTTACCAAGCTCTAGTAAAAAATCTTCAATATGCTTAATTAATTTATATTCTAAATCTTTTTCAAGTAATGGTTTTTGTTCTTTAATACCTAAAAATTCAAATACATAAGGTTCTTTAATCAAATCACTTGGTTTTGATAAAACTTGCCCCTTTTTAGATAGTTCTAAAACTTTTTCTTTATTTGGTTTTCCATCAGAAAGTAATAATCTTTCATATAGTGAAGTATCTAGTTGCCTTTGTAGTTCTCTAACACTCCAATGAGAATTAATGCACTCTTTCTCATAGAAATTTCTTTTTGCATCATCTTTTATTATTATTAACTCGTTATAATGAGTCCAAGTTAATTCTGAACTTATTTTTTCAAAATCAGGATATGTCTTATAAAAAATCCTCATATATTTAAGGTTAGTGTAAGAATATCCTTTACCTAAATACTTTGTTAATTCTTTAGAGAGTCCTTTTAATACTTCTTTTCCATACTCTAAACGATTATTATATTCATTTTCATTTGATACTATAATTCTACCAATGTTCCAATAAACATAAACTATAGAATTATTAATTTCTTTTGATAGTTTAGATTTAACATCATTTACTAATGAAGTTATTTCATCAACCATTTTATTATTTTCTTCTAACATAATGATTCCTTTCCAATTGGTCAGTCGCGACTGACCAATTCATAAATTGCAATTATAATACTTTTGCCATTATTATCTTTATTTTACTAAATCAGTATAATAAATAATTTCTTTATTTAATGATTTAGCAAACTCTATTTCGCTTTTAGTACTACTACCTATATAACCATTAACATTTACAACTAAAATAGCATCAGATAATTTTATTCTTTCTCTATGCATTTTATCTAAAATTTGTACTTCTTCTTCAGTAAAATCATCTTTTTTAGTTCTAGTCGGACTAAAAATAGGTAATAATAAACAATTATTTTCTAATTCCATTTTCATAGCTATCTCCATCATTTGATTTATAAATTTCATGCTTCCACATACTGTTATAATTTTCATTGATTTTATCTCTCCTTTTTATTTAATCAAGATTCCAAATGCCTAGATGTCCCTTCGCTTTAATAGGATTATTCAAAACTTTTATATCTTTTAATATCCATGCATATCTTCCAACGGCATAAACGCCTGTTAAATATTCATTTTTATTTTTCTTTATTTTTTTTATAAATTCTTTTGTCATTTCAATACAATCAATTAATTCACAAGAGCAAATTATATTTCCATAATTTAAACAATTAATATCAACTAAATCCATCAATTCTTTATTATTTTTATACTCTTTTGGGATTTTAGTTGAACTAGCATGAATATATAATTTACCTCTATAATTAGTTTTCCAACTTCTAGTCTCAATTGTTTTGATACCATTTTTAATTAAAGTAGCATATGGTTCTGTTAAACTTAATACTTTCATTTCCACACCTCTTATTTAACCATTTCCCAACTTTTAAAATAAACACATTCATTTAATTCATTAAACTTTATTTCATAAATTCCATCATAATCTTTGTTGTTTTGTTTCAAAATCCATTGTGCAATTATTGTATTTCCATCTAATGCTAATAAATTAATTTCTATTTTTTGTATATCTTCATTTTTAACATGTTGCCATTCTTGATTAATTTCACAGGTAGTAGTATATGGCTTCATAAAAGGTGTTTCTTGATAGTATGCTGTCTTAGTAAATAAAGAAACTGCACTTTCAATATCTTTATTAAACCAATATTCTTTTAATTTATTTAACCACTGTTCAGCAAATTCTCTAGTCATCTAATTATCTCCTTTTTTTATTTCTTATGTTTTTTATTACAATTAATCATTTCATAATAAACATTTTCTATTTTATTTAATTCATCAAATTGTTCTTGAGGTGCATTTCTATTCATCATACATTGTTTAATATTATCCATTCTTTTCCCATAAGTAAGACAAGCATACTCATTGCTTTGTTTTCTCAATTCTTGTAATACATTCAAGTAATTTTCACCAACTGGTATAACCTTAAATTGATTACCAAATGGTACAACATAATTTACTTTTACACCGAGTGATAGACATCCAGATATGAAATCAGGCAATAAAGTATAACATTTATTATGTGATTCAATATTTGATAATTTAGCATTATTGCTTTTTAATATTTCTTTTTCATATCTTTCTCTTGTAGCAAGTAAACTTGCTAAATCTCCTGCTACCACAACATTTAAAACAACATCATATTCATCAGGAATTGTTTTTATTAATTCCAATAAGCTACTATCAATTGGAGCTTTTTCTCTTAAAACCGAATATCCATTTTGTATTGCATAAGAGAAAAGTTCATCTCCCCATAAATGTGCATCATAATTTGTTAGTTTTGCATAACTTGTTGGATATTTATCCAATATTTCATCAGAATACTTACTTAAATGTCTATAATCATCGGAGTTTATAATCACATACTGAGATAAATTTGAATTATCTATAAATGTTGTTTTTCCACATCCTGGTTGCCCAACAACAAACATGATAGATGAATTATTTTCAATATCTCTATCTGAAAATAATTTATTCTTTAAAAGTTCTAAAACTACACCATGTTCTTTTTCAGATAGTTTGTATTTTTCAATTAAATTGTTTAACTTTTGGTTGTCCATTTTTATAACCTCCACATATTTTTTCTATAAATCATTAGGTAATTTGCTATAATCATATTTTTTAACTACATCTTTTAATTCTTCTAAAGATTTATTAATATCTTCTATTGCATTTTCTAATGTATAATTTATTCCTCGATTATCTCTTATAAGTTCTAATTTATGTGCAACTCTATCTAAATCAGCCATTACATTTCTTGTTATGTTTCGTTTATTACTATCCCAATCTAAAATATCATACTTAAAGTTTCTGCACTCTTTAATAATATTTTTTAAATCTCTAGTTGATTTATTTTGAAACTCATCATTAGTAAGCATTGTTGTTATAGCATTATATCCTGCTGCTTTTAATAATTGTTCTAAAGACAAATCAAGTTCTTCAGCAATTTTTCTTAATACTTCTATATCAGGTTTTTGAACTTTTCCATTTTCAAGATCATTTAATGATGTATTACTTAATCCTATTCTTCTAGCAAGTTCTCTTTGAGAGAAGTTTTTTATATCTCTTCCGCCTTCAATTAAAGTTTTTAAAGTAATCTCTTTATCCATATAAATACTCCTTCATTTATTAGGATATAAATTAATCCCAAATTCATTATATCACACTTTGTAAGTTTTTCACAACATTTTTGTCAGTTTTTCTTGACAATAAAATTTATTTGTTAGATAATAAAATTGTAAGGATAACCTTACAACACAGAAAGGAGGGAGAAAATGACTGCTGAGGAAACTTTAGAAATCGTATCAAAGCAATGGTGCAATTTAGAAGATTTAATGAAAATTAGCCAAGTTGGTAGAAACTCTGCACTTAAAATCAAACGAACTATTAAAGATAAACTTACTAAACAAGGTTATATGGTTCCAAAGCATGTAGTACCTATGAAAGAAGTAGTAGATTATTTAGATATTAATATAGGTTATTTAGAATCTCGAGTAAAGAAAGGAGCGTAAAATATGAAACTAATTGAAGAGATAGATACAAGCGAAAAAAAAGACATCATTGTCGAAGGACTAATGAGGTCTAAAGGTGTTTATTTACTTGTATCAAAACCTAAAGTAGGAAAGTCTATGTTGGCACTGCAACTTTCCTACTGCCTTACAAATGGATTACCATTTCTAGGACACAAAGTAACGTTTTCACCTGTATTATATATTAGCACAGAGTCTGATTTTGGTCAATTACAGGATAGATACAAAACATTACAATTAACTCCAAAGGAAGGCTCATTATTTATCATGGATAGAAATGGAAAACCTACTATAAGTATATTTGATCATGAATATGAAATAGCTGATTTTGCTGGTGATAAAAAGAATAATAAATTCGTAATAATAGATATGCTTAAAGATATGGACTTAGGTATCTCTTATGATATTAATGATTTTCAAGATATAGCTCAAAAGTTAATGCCTAAGTTAAGAGAATTATGTGAGAAATATAATATCACTATTCTATTTACTCATCACTTAAATAAAAGAAATGAAACATTAGGTAGTACAGCTTTTGATGCCTGTATAGATGGTAAAATTACTTTATTTGAAAATAGAAATGACCATAATCATTTAACTATGAAAGTGATTAATAGAGATTTTGAAGGTTTTGATGTAGATTTAAAAAGAAATAAAAATCAAACTTTTAAAATAAGTAATCCAATTGAAGATGATGAAATTGATGAAAACTTAATTTTTTTTATTAAGTATGCATCATATAAAAAAGATTTTGAATTTACTTCTACAAGTATTATTCATGATGCAAAGTTAAAAACAACTGCTCTACGCTTTGAAAGAGCATTAAATTTAAATATTGATTTACTTAAAAAAGAAGGTCTTCATATAACAAAGTCTAGAACTAGTAATGAAAGAAAATATCATTGTGTATATGAAGAACCTATACTTGAAGATGATGAATAATCATCTTCTATAAATAAGAACGTGGCACGTTTTGCGAGTTTACTCGTGAAAGTGGCGATAGTGATTATTTGGGATTTTTAAGGGTGAAATCCTTAAACTCACGATTGGGCTATGCCCTAGTGAGATAGGTCATAAATGACCTCTAACACTAAAAACAAAGAAAGGAGAATTATATATTGTATGATGGAAAACAAGTAGTACGAGTTGAAACTCAATATAAAAAAGCCGACCTTTATAATATTGGTGTTGAAATGACTAATAGAAAAGGTACAGGTAATTATGATAAAGATAGAACTATATTTAATGGTGAATATGTATCTCTTACTCAAAATAATTTATATCAAGAAGTAAAGAATAATTTAAAAGTAAGAAATATTGAATATCAAAATAGACCTAACACTAACCTTTTAAATGGTGTAACATTCACAAGTGGTCCTGAGTTCTTTCAATCACTTGGAATGAAGTTTAAAGATAGTGGTAGGACTTATCATACAGGAGATAAAAAAGGACAAGCAGTAATGATTCCTGATATTAAATCTAAAGATGATATACCAAAAGCTGTAAGTTACTTTTTTGACTCCTGTATGGAGTTTTTAAAAGAATATGTTGGTGAAGAAAATATCTTATTATCACAAATTCATTATGATGAAGACACTCCTCACCTACAAGCTTATTTTGTTCCTGTTGTTAATAAAGTTAAAAGAAAATGTTTTGTAAAAGATGAAAATGGTAATGTTGTTAAAGAAGAAGTTAAAAAGAAAGATGGTACAACTTCCATTGTACCTAAGTTACTTCGTGATGATAAAGGTAAAATTGTTTATGAAGAAGTAAATGGTAAATTTCTAAACTGTGATCAGTTTTGGAAAGATAAAGGTGGTAAATTATCTTTTCATCAAATGCAAAATGACTTTAATAAGTTTATTACTGAAAAAGGATTTAATCTATATCGTGGTGATGTTGGAGCAAATAAAGAAAACCAATCAAAACTAGATTATGATATTGCCGAGAAAAAAGCCGAATTAGAAGAATTAAATAAAGAAAAGGAAAATACCTTAAAGATTATTGAAAACTCTAAAAACAGGCTTAAAAATCTCGAATATAATAGTGATTATAGTAATGTATTAAATCCTACTAAAAGAAAACTCGGTGGTTATAAAGAAGATGATGTTTTTAAGATAATTAAATACACAAAAGGATTACAACACAAAATAATCATCTTAAGTACTGATAATGCTAATAAAGATAGGGAGATTAATAAACTTACTGAAGAAAATAAAACTTTTAAAAATAACAATGAATTATTAAAGAGAAATGAAATAATTAAGGAACAAAAACAAGAAATTGGTAGATTAAATGATTTAGTTAATATATTAAGCAATAATATTGAGAATTTAAAAACCAAATTAGAAACTGAAGTTGATAAATGGAAATCTCTACTTAAAAAGATATGTAAAGCACTTGATAAAGTTTTAGGTAGAGATAAATCCAAAGATAAATTAGAAGAATATGAAAATATAGCTGATGCTATTAATTATGGTTATTATAGTAAAAGCCATAAAAATAAAGATGATTTTGAAATAGAAAGATAAAACTATCACACTTCAGTTGGAGAAATTAATTAAATATGGTAAACTACCAATTGAAGTGCGTGAATAGTCTAATCTAAGCAAAGGAGGAATGAAAATGGCAGTTAGACTATTAGAAGAAAGCAAATGGACTAAAGATGGTCGTAAATATATATGGTATATTTGGGAAACAGGTTTAGATGGTAAGAAACACAAAAAGTTTTCCAAAGCATATAAAACTGAAGCAGAAGCAAAACGTGCTGAAAAAGAATATTTAAAAATGGCTGAAGTATTTGAAGGAGATATGAATATGACCTTCAAAGATTTGTACACAAAATATTATGAAGTTCAAAAAGATATTGTAAGATGGTCAACTCTAAAGACTTACCGAGATAGAATTAAATATATTGGAATGTTTGATAAAGTTAAATTAAAAGATATGGATGCTACTCATTATCAAAGATGGAGAGCTGAAATGATGAAAGTAGATTGTTCAAATAGTTATAAAAATGAAATTCAAAAATTCTTAAAGATTGTAATTAATTGGGCAACTAAGACTTATGGTTTCAATATGAGTAAATTTTATAGCAGAATGGAAAGTTTTACTACAGCATCTGATTTAAAGAAAGAAATGGATTTCTATACTTTAGAAGAATTTAATCAATTTATATCAGAATCCCCTAACTTACAAATTAAATGTATGTATGAAACTTTATATTATCTAGGACTTCGTAGAGGTGAAGCTAGAGGCTTACAATGGAAAGATATTAATTGGAATAATCAATCAGTATCTATTACAAAACAAGCTGTTACACATGGCTCTGAAACTTGTACAAATTATGAATTAACACAGCCAAAAACTAAAAAAAGTAATAGAATATTACCTATTGCTAATGTATTATTTAATGATTTAAAAAAGCTATATGATGAGCAAAAACAATTTGCTGAGTTTAATGATGAATGGTTTATATTTGGAAATTATCTTCCCATAACATTCTATCAAATGAGGCATAAGAATATAGAAATTGCTAAAAAAGCTAATATTAAAAGAATAAGATTACACGACTTTAGGCATAGTTGTGCATCTCTATTAATTAATAATAATACTAATATAGCAGTTGTATCTGATTTCTTAGGTCATGCTTCAATCGAAGAAACTTTAGATACTTATACTCATATGTTCAAAGATAAACTTTATGATGCTGTAAATACCATAAATAAACTAACTTGTGCTGATACTACAATGGTAGATTTTGGTAGTTAGTTGGTAGTTGAAAGCATTAATTTATAAAATTTAAAATTAACAAACCCTTGTAATTTCAGGCAAAAAACAAAAATGAGCCAGCTTTCGCTGACTCTTCAGGGGGTTTTGGTTATAACACCCACATAAATCGTGGAGTGTTTGTCATATCTCTATGACAATATAATCATAATATAATTTTATGTAAAATGCAATAGGTTTTAACAAAATTTTACAATTATTTTACACTTTACATTTAATCCAAATTTTCAATTCTTTTTAATTCTTTAAAATAAGGTTCATATTCCGGATTTGTGTCAAATGTCAATAATGTTCCAATAAACTCTTTAGCATCATCTCTTGCTCTTTCCATCATCTTAAAGTCTTTCTTAATGTTAGCCATTTTAAGTTCAAGTTCACCAGATTGCATTGTACCAAATAAATCTCCTTCTCCTCGCTCTTTAAAATCATATTCACTTACTTCAAATCCATCATTAGTGCTTTCCATAAATTTTAATCTTTCATAAAAGTTTTCTGCAATTAAGATACAATAACTTTGTATATCACTTCTACCAACTCTACCTCTTAATTGATGAAGAGTAGATAAACCAAACATATTGGCATCAAATACTACTATCATAGAGGCATTAGGTACATTTACTCCTACTTCAATAACTGTAGTACTAATTAAGATATTAATCTTATTGTTTTCAAAATCATTCATTATTTTATTCTTTTCTTTTGCATCTAATTTACCATGAATAACGCCTATTTTAGCTATTTTATTAAACGCTTTATTCATCTTATCTTCTAAATCTATAACGCTTTCTTTATCGCTTTCTTCATCATCATCAATCATTGGAGCCACTACATATATCTGATGTTTTTCATCTAACTCTTTTTTCATCATTTCAAGTACTTCAGTAATATCTTTTTCTCTTTTAAAGTAAGTAATTACTTCTTTTCTACCTACTGGTTTAGTTTTAATGGAAGATATATCTGTATCACCATAAATAGTTAAAGCATAAGTTCTTGGAATAGGAGTAGCACTCATTGATAATACATCAGGAGTAACTCCTTTATTTTTAAATATATTTCTTTGATTAACTCCAAAACGATGTTGTTCATCAGTTATTACTAAACCTAAATTTTTAAATTGAACTTTATCTTGAATTAGTGACTGCGTACCAATAATTAAATCTATTTCTCCATTTTCTAATTTAGTATATATATCTTTCTTTTCTTTGGTATTTGTACTAGATGTAAGAAGAACTATATTAATTTTATATTTATTAAAAATCTTTAAAGCATCTTCATAATGCTGTCTAGCAAGTATTTCAGTCGGAGCCATTAATGCTGATTGATATTTCGATAAATAATTAGCATAAATAGCAATAAAAGCCACGATTGTTTTACCACTACCAACATCACCTTGAAGCAGTCTATTCATTCTTTTATTTGATTCCAAATCAGTAATTATCTCATTAACAACTTTATCTTGATCAGTAGTTAATTTAAAAGGTAATTTACTAATAAAATTATCAATCTTAGATTTATCAATCTTTCTCGTAATAGCATTCGTATCAGTAATTATCTTTTCTCTTAAATAATTAACTTTTAACATGTACATAAATAATTCTTCATATTTAATTCTTTGCCTAGCTTTCTTTAAACATTGAATATCATCTGGCATATGAACATTTCTTAAAGCATCTTTTTTTGCCATTAAATTATATTTTTCTTCTAAATATCTAGGTACTAAACTATCTATTTGATATTCTTCTTCTAAAGCACTAGCAATATATTTAGATAAACTTTTACTAGTTAATCCATTAGTAGTACTATATACTGGTTCAATTTTAGCATCATTAGGAAGTAATCCAAATCTTATATCAGAAGCTACTATTGTATTTTTTAATTTATGAAATCTTCCTAATATAGTTACTTCTTTACCAGGTTTTAAATCAGAAAACATATATACTCTATTATATAGTGTTACATTAAGGACAGCTTTCTTTGTATTTATTCTAAATATTATTTTCTTTAGTGACTTATTTATATATATAATTGTAGGTTGTCCTTCAATTATTCCATCTATTACTATTTTATCTTTATCATTTAAAATGCTAATATCACTTCTTTTTAAAACATCATATCTAAATGGATAATGAGTAATTAATTCCTCTCCACTATGAATATCTAATTTTTCAATCAATTCTTTTGTCTTAGGACCAATTCCTTCAATACTTTCAAGTTCTATCATTTTACCACATCCTAGTATAATTATATCAGTTATCTAAAAAAATGCAAGAAAGTTTACCATATGTTAATTAATTGTATTGTAAAACTATCTATTTTAAAACATCTAAAAATGCTTGTATCATTGATAAATTATCCATTGTTTTAGATATTTTATCACTAGTATTTAATTTGTATATATTTTTCATACTTTGATAAAAAACTTTATAATTGTCAGGATTTCTATTTAAATATTTGTACCAAATAGGATTTTGCCTTATAAATGTTTTTAATTTAGAATCGCTATTTATTTTCATTTGAATATCGATATTCATTAATCATCAAATCTCCTATAAACCGGTCTTGGTCTATATTCATTATTATTACTAACATTATTATCTTTCGTTAGCATTCCTCCAAAAAAATCAATGGCTTTTTGAATTGAAGTTATTCCATCTTGTAATTTATTTACATCAATTTTTTTTGCATAATCTAAAATATTATTTATGTTTATACTTCTATCTTCTTTGGTTTTATTATTCAAGTATTCATTCCAAATATGAGAATCCTCTTTATATATATCATATAACTCATAAAACTCCTGCCAAGTTTTTTTACCTTCTTTTACGTAATCAATTAATATAGGATTTCTTCGAACAAAATCCTTAAAATTTTCAATATTAGACATGGATATCACCTATTATAATTATATGAAAACTAGGTATTTAATGATACCTAGTTATTTACTTTATCTAAAAATTCTTCTTCCTGCCATATTGTAATACCAAGGCTCCTTGCCTTATCATATTTACTACCTGGGTTATCTCCTACAACGACAACTGAGGTTTTTGAACTAACAGATGATGATACTTTTCCTCCTAAGTTTTCGATTAGTTCACTTGCTCTATCCCTTGTGATACTTACTAATGTACCAGTTAGAACAAAAGTTTTTCCTTTAAATTCATCTTTTTCTTCTATATTTGAAGAATTTATATATTCCATATTGATATTTAGTTCTTTTAGTTTATTAATTATTTCTTTATTATCATTATCATTAAAGTATTCAACAATACTTTTAGCAATAATATCTCCAATATCAGGTATTATTGTCAATTCTTCTAGAGAAGCACTCGCTAAATTATCTAGAGTTTTAAATCTTCTAGCTAGTATTTTAGCGGTTTTGCTTCCGACATTTCTAATACCTAATCCAAATAATAATTTTTCTAAAGAATTACTTTTACTGTTTTCAATAGCAGTTCTTAAGTTATCTATTTTCTTTTTACCATAACCATCTAATTCTATTAATTCATCTTTATATTTATCAAATTCATAAATATCAATAATACTTTTAATGTATCCTTCATTATACAATTCTTCGACAACGGATTCTCCCATGCCATCAATATTCATAGCATCTCTTGATACGAAATGAATTATATTCTCTATCTTTCTAGCAGGACAATCATTATTTGGGCAATAGTAGTCGGATTCTTCTTCCTTTCTAACAATATTAGTTCCACATATTGGACACTTTTCAATCATTGTAAAAGGTTTTTCAGTACCAGTTCTTCTTTCTTTTAAAGATCTTACTACTTCTGGTATAACATCTCCAGCTTTTCTTATAACAACAAAATCACCTGGTCTTATGTCTTTATTTACAACGTTATCTTCGTTATGCAAAGTTGCCCTAGATATTGTTGAACCCGCAACTCTAACAGGTTCTAAAACAGCATTAGGAGTTATTTTACCTGTTCTTCCAACAGTGAATATTATATCAATTAATCTTGTTACTACTTCTTCAGCTGGAAACTTATAAGCAGTAGCCCATTTAGGTACTTTAGCAGTAAAACCTAATCTATTTTGCATATTTATATCATTTACCTTAATAACAATACCATCGATATCATAAGGAAGAGAACTTCTCTTTTCCGTCCATTCCTTTATATAATCTAATACCTCATCAATATTATTTACTAGTCTATTAGCTTTATAATTGGTATTAAAGCCTAATTTTTTCATAAACTGTAGTGCTTCGTAGTGAGTTTTAATCCCATAATCTAATGGATTTGGTAAATGGTATATTAGACAGTCTAACTCTCTTTTCTTCGTAATACTAGCATCTAGATTACGGACAGAACCTGCCGCAGCATTTCGGCAATTTTGAAATAATGGTTCACCATTTACTTCTCTTTCTTTATTTATTTTTTCAAATGATGCTTTACTTAAGTATACTTCTCCTCTTACTTCGATATCGATTTCTCTATCTAATACTAAGGGTATTGATTTAATGGTACGGATATTTTCAGTTATATCTTCGCCTACTACGCCATCTCCACGAGTGGCGCCGCGTACTAAAACTCCTTTTTCATAGGTAAGCGATATGGCTAGTCCATCTATTTTTAGTTCACAGACATATTTAGGTTCATCTTCTTTTCTTATTCTTTCATCAAAAGCTCTTACTTCGTCTTCATTAAAGACATTACCTAGACTTAACATTGATATTTTATGTGTTACTTTATTAAATTTATCTTGGATTTTAGTTCCGACATGTACTGTTGGGCTATCATCTCTTTTTAATTCTGGATATCTTCCTTCTAGCGATATTAGTTCAGCCATATATCTATCATATTCTTGGTCAGTAAGAGATGGATTATCTTCCAAATAATATTCTTTATTAGCCTTTTCAATTATTTCAATTAATTCATTTATTCTTTTTTTAATACTATCATTCATAATATTTTATCACCAAGATAATTATACTAAAATAAAAAAAGAAGGTCAATCATTTAATCAAAAAATGATGTTTGACCTTCTAGTGGCTCTTTTTTCCTTTTTACTCTTTTCTTTGGTTTAGTTTGTTGCTGCTCCACACTTCTGCTGAGTGAAACATTACTTCTTAAATAATCCTCTGGTTCTAAAAATTCTTCTTGACACTCTTTTTCTTCTTTTATTTCTTCTTTTCTTCTATTAGAATCATAATTATATACAAACTTAGCTAAATCATGAAGAGCTTTATACTTAATTTTTTCTCTATTGAATTCAAATACGTCTCTAAAATCTTCTATTGAATTATCATATACTGCTAGATACTTTCTTCTTTCATATAATTCATTATATATAAATATCTTCATAATATTTTGAATTATGTTTAATCTATTATCTATAGATAAATTATTAAGCAAATTTTTATCATAAAATATTTTATTATAAGGAATTAAAAAACTTTTCAATCCATTAATATTTATATTATTAGATAATAATCCTTCTAAGATTTTTAGAGTGCCTAAATTAACATATTCTCTTGTATTATACCTACCATCTTCTTTAGGCATATATTTATTTATTAATTCAATTACAAAGTTATTATCTCTACATAACACATTCATAGTATTTTCTAAAGTATCTACATCTAAATAACTTTTACCTTCTTTAAATATAATACTATTTTTTAAAGTAATAAACTTTTTCTTAAAATATCTTATTTCTATTTGATTATTAAAGTCTTCTTGACTTATTAAACCTTGTCTTAATAACGATCTTCTAAAATCGCATTCCGAATACTGAGTAGTTAATAAATCAATCTCTTTAAGTGTAGCTAAATCATCTTGCATTATATTTGAATCAATAATAAAATCATTATGTATTCGAATCTTTATTGGTATATATGAATTTCCTTTTTTTATCATTAAACGATATGCCATACTTCCCCCCTAAACATGTCACTTATTATATAATATTATAATTAAAAAGTCAAATAGATGTTTGCAAAATAAATTAAAAAAGCACTATAACAATAGTGTTTACTTTTTATTTTTTAATATAATTTTAGATATATTATTCACATTAATCTTCTTAATTATATCATTTAATATATCAATATTTAATTTTTCTATTACTTCTATTGGATTGTCTTCTACTTTACCAGTATATATTAAATCATCAAGAATAATATCATTAATTTGTTCAGCATACTCAAATGCAAATATTTCATTACTAATAAGAACTTTCTTCTTTCTATTAAAATCCACTTCACTAATAGAAATATCTTTAAGTTTATCCTCAACTCTTTTAATAAATTCTTTATCTTTATTTGTTTCATTAATAATACTAATAAGCATATGTGTATTAGTATTTAAAGTACTAACATAAGTCGTATTAGATATAATATTATCTTTCTTTAATTTTTCATCAAAAGAAGAAGTCTCATCAAACATTGAAGTAAATAAAATATATAAATATAAAGATAACTCTCTTCGAGATAATTTAATATCTTTAATAGGCATTTTAATAGTAATAGCTACTTTAGGTATACTAGTCGTACTATTAATTATCTCTTCTTTCTTATATACTTCATCTCTTTCTTTTATTTCTCTTACTTTAATTTCATCTAAAGAATCAAATTCCTTATTCTTTTGATTATCCTTAATAGCAGTCATAACTTCTTCTACATCAAAAGAACCTACTACTACTAAGAACATATTCGAAGGATGATAAAAAGTCTTATAACAAGTCTCTAAGTCTTCTTTTGTTATCTTATTAATATCACTCGTAGTACCAATAATACTATCCCTATATGGATTATTATTAAGAGCATTTAATCTAATCTTTTCTGATAGAACTTCTGCTGGTCGATCATCATACATATGAATCTCTTCTGATATAATTTTCTTTTCATTTTCTACTGATTCATCTGTCAAATATAAATCTTGTACATAATCAAGTAAATAACAAATATTTTCTTTTAAATTGCTCGTTGCATAAAACAAATAAGTCGTATTATCAAAAGTAGTATAAGCATTACAAATAGCCCCACTACGAGAGAAAAATTCCATCGGATCAGGTCCATCTTTAACAGCAAATACTTTATGTTCGAGAAAGTGTGCTATTCCTTTCGGAAAAGAAGTCATTTTATTACTACCTATAGGTACAAATTCATTATATACCGAACCATATTTCGTTGTAAAAGTAACATAACTACTTTTAAATGATTCTTTATTAAAAAGATATACTTCTAAGCCATTATCTAATTTATCATAATATATTTCTTCATCTAATTTATTAATCCTTATTTTCTTCATTATTAGCCCCCTTTTCTAATGTCAGAATACTATTTAAATTAATTTTTTTACTCACCCTTATAATATCCTCTTTCGTAATACTTCTAAAAGCTTTAATTCTTTCTTCAGCATCTTCAGTACCTACAAGCACTTTAGAAAAATAAGTATTAATAATACCAATTGGATTATCAAAAGAAGCATTAATACCAGATACAATCGTATTAATCGATGACTTAATAACTTTATCATCAATCTTACCTTCTTTTACTTCTTTTAAAATTTTTCTAATTAGTTTAATACATTTCTCCGTATTCTTACTCTCTACTCCCGAGTTAATAATCATAGTATTATCATAGGCTTTAACACTACTATTAACGTAGTAGCAGTATCCCTTATCTTCTCTTACTCTACTAAAAAGAATTGAATTAGAAGAACCTCCGAGTATTTCATTTAATACCTTAATCGTATACTTTCTTTCAAAATCATTTAAATTATTTAATGATAATAATAGTAATACTTGATCCTGATTTACATCATCATATTCATGATATCTAACTATTCTCTTTCTAATATCTAATTCTTTAACTAATAGTTTCTTATTATCTTTCTTAAAAGTATTAACTTTAAAATACTCTCTAAAAATATCTCTCATTTCACTAGAAGAGAAGTCTCCTAGTACAAAGATATCAATTTGATCCTTATCAAGTACTTCTTTATAATACTCATATAAATTCTTACCATCAATATCATCTAAATCATCAATATAACCAAAAGTATTATAAACATACTCTCTATTTTTATATTTCTCCATTAATTTTAAATGAGCAAGTCTCGGTTTATTATCTTTAATACTAATAATATCTTGTCTTAGTTTTTCCTTTTGTTTATCTATATTAATAAAAGCATTATTTTCTATATTAGGATTAAAAATAAGGTCAAGAAAAAAGACGATAGACTCTTTATTCATATTTTTTTCCGTATACCTTTCATTTAAAAACTTTGTCTGAAAAGACAAGTTACTAAACGATCCAAGTCTCGAAATAGAAGAAGAAACCTTAATATCATATAAATTTTCACTTTCAATAATCAATTCTTTTTCTGTCTTATAATTCTTACTAGAATCAAGCAAAATCATCTTAAGTAAATTTCTTTTAGTAATTTCTTCTTTCCTAATTTTTCTATAAAAATCTACATCTATCGTAATTGTTTTAAATTTATTTGTTTTAATAAAGTGCAAATTATAAGCACCCATATTAATAGTCTCAAAATTCATTATGTAACCTCCTGATGATATTATACCCCATTATCCTAGTTTTAAACAAGATTCAAGAGCAAGAATAATTAAATTATCTAATCCCTGTTCTCTTTCTTCATGTGATAATTTATCAGTATTTAAAAAACTATCACTAACCATAAGTAAAGTACTAGCGTTTCTACTAAATATACTAGCATTAACAAATAAGGCATAACTTTCCATTTCTACACCTAGTACATTATATCTACTAGCTATTTCTTTATAATTATTCTCTTTTTCATAAAAAACATCAGATGAATAAATATTACCTCTATATACTGGAATATTATTACTAGAAGCACTACTCATTATAATACTATTAAGGTTATCACTACTTTTAATAATATTATTATTATATCCCGCAGCATATATTCCATAATTAGAATTAGTAATCGAATTATCTACAAGTACAATGTCTTTAAGTTTTAAATTAGTATAAGTCCCCATTGTACCAATTCTAATAATATATTTAACATCATATTCTTTAAATAATTCATAAGAATAAATACCCATGCTAGGAATCCCCATACCCGAAGGAAATAAAGTAATCTTATGACTCTTATAATAACCAGTATAAGCAGTCATACCTCTTACATCATTAACTAAACGACAATTAACTAAATACTTTCTAGCAATATATTCACACCTTTTAGGATCTCCTGGCATAAGAACAATATTAGCAATATCTTCCTTCTTACTCTCGATATGTGTACTCATATTATCTCCTATTCTATACTAATACTATATTTTTTAATACTATCTATATTTAGATTATCATTATATTCAAAACTTATACTAAAATTATTTTCTCCATCGGTACTTTTTTCTTCTAATAATTTTTCATCATTATCATATATTTTAACATTAACATTACCACTACTAGATAAATCACCACTAATAGTAATATCTACATCACTCATATCAACATTAATATCACTAATAACCTTATCATTCATATTAATTTCATAATCAAAATTATCAATATCAGCAATAGTCTCCTCAGTATATATAACATTATCTATATTACTTATTGGACTAATACCATTCGTAGTACTAATATACATTGTATTATTTACAAATCTAATACCAGTATCATTATTACCAAAAGTAATAGCATCAGCTCCCTTTTTACATCCATCTCTATCATTACTATAATAACTACATATACTAGTAACAATTTCCTTATAAATATCTTCAGATAATTCTTTATTATCATTATCCATATTAAATTCTAATTCATTATTAATAAGTTTAACATCAAATAAAATATTTCCATAATTAACGTTAATACTATTTTCCCCAGTATTAGCATTAATACCAGAATATTTACTACTTAAATTATTATTAATATCACTAGTAATAGTACCTAAACTAATATAATTAACCGTATATTCTGTAGTATTACCATTATTATTATTATCATTTTTTCTAATAAATTTAAGATATACTACTAATAATATACATATAACCAATACAACAATCATAACGTAAGCAATCATTATATCAGTCTTTTCTCTCTTTTCAATCTTCTTTTGTATCATTAAATCTTCTTCATTCATATTATAACCTCTTTTCTTTCTTTATACAATTATTATTATGGTGTAAATGTAGTTACTGTTACATTATCAGGTACTTTTCCATTCAATCCTGTATATGTTACCGAGTTTTCGGGGACTTCAACAACTATCGGCTTAACTGTACCAGAAAATGCATCAATTTTAAGGCCAAAAGATTGCACACTACCAGAATTGATTCTAATAGTGCCCGTTAATTTAGTACAATCCATAAATGTATATTGCATATTTGTTACTGATCTTGGTATAGTTGGGGCATTTACTAATGATGTACAGCCTCTAAATGTATATTGCATATTACTCACTGAATTTCCAATAACTGGAGCATCTACTAGTGATGTGCAATTTACAAAAGTTCCCCACATTTTAGTTACTGAATCCGGTACTTCTGGAGCAGTAACAAGTGATGTGCAGCCATCAAACGTCGAATACAAACTTGTGATACCATTCGAGATACTTGAAATACTTAATAAAGACGTGCAACCAACAAACATACCAGCCATATCAGTAGTAGATAAATTCAAACTTGAAGTATTTTTTTGAGACGATACTAAATATTGATTTGGCAAAATAACTGATTCAATAATAGTATTGTTTTTAAAAAGTGAAACAGTATTTTCAGCACCACTACCACCGCACCCACTGTGCAAAACAGTTTTATATTCTTTACCATCAACTATCATCGTATCAGGTATCTGTATATTTGGAAAAACGCCTATATATTTAGTTAATAAAATATAGTCCTTATCATATTCAGTATTTTCCTGATCAAAAAGTACATATTCATAGTCATCTGCGGTTGTTACATGTAATGCATTTAAATCCACATCATTTCTAAACGCAGTTACTCTCAAACTACCAGATAAAGATTTATTCATTATATTAGAATTATTTTGTTCATTACCATCTAAATAGATTATAAATGTATATGAAGAATTACCATTAGGTAATGATTGGTTTTCTGTTATAGTAAGTGTAGAATTATTTGATGCAGCACTAAAATTACCTTGATCAATAATATTACTAGAGCCATCTAATAGTACATATTTAAATTGTGTAGTTTTAAGTTCATTAGATATAGAAGTTACATCTAAATATACATTATATTTAAATTCTTTAGTAACATCATCATTATTATTAGTTAAAGTAAAAGTAGTACTTTCTCCATCAATATAATTATATACAGGAGCCAAATTATTTACATTAATATCATTACCCTCAGTAAAAGTAACAACTGTATATTCTCCTATTTGCATCGTAATATTAGTATTATCTGTACTAGACCAAGTAAACCATGCATAAGTAATACCTGCTATTATAAGGGCAATAAAAGTAAGCCCAAGCGTAGTAATAAAAGCTCTACTTTTGACAAAATTAATTATCTTCTTCATCTTAATTCACTCTCCATATTCTCTACTTAAATATACTATAAAATACTATTTTTTTCAAGTATATTTTACTATTTTTTACTTGTTAATAATAATATATTTTGATATAATGAATTAGGATGTGAGAAATATATGGAAAATTTAGTAGAAAGTATAGTAAAAATACTCGGACCACTAGGTAAAGAATTAGTAGTATTTATAATATCAATATTACCAATACTCGAACTACGAGGAGGCTTAATAGCAGCTTCTCTATTAAAGGTTACTTTCTTTAAAGGATATATAATTAGTATTATAGGTAATATCTTACCTATTCCATTGGTACTATTATTCTTAGATAAAATATTTAGTTTATTAAAAAAATTTAAATTTACTGGTAAGATTGTAACTAAATTAGAAAAGAAAATATTATCTAAGAAAAAGCAAATTGATAAATATGGATATTTAGGACTACTACTATTTGTAGGAATACCCCTTCCTGGAACTGGAGCTTGGACAGGTTCAGCACTTGCAGTACTACTTCATCTAGATAAAAAGAAATCATTTATCTATATAATACTAGGAGTAATTTTAGCAAGTATCATAATGAGCATCTTCTCTTATGGAATACTAGGTAATATAATAAAATAAAGTTATTTCAAACTGAAATAACTTTATTTTTCTATACATGCATTAAGTAAAAATGAGATCATTACGAATAAAAATTATAAGATTTTCACTCGCTGAGTGTAAAAACTTGGATTTATATTCTATCAAAAGTTATATTACCTAGTCTTCCTTCTTGCAAATCTTTAATTACTCTTAAGTATACTTTATCATAATCAACTTCATTATTTTTAATAGCACCTATCTTTTTACCTATTTGATCTAATACTTCAATTAAATCATCAGTATTAGTTAAATTATATCTACTTATAATATTATCTTTATATAGAGATAACATCTTATTAATAATATATATAGCAATTTCATCAATATTTAATACTTCTTCTTTAATCGCCGTCATACTAGCTAAATTCTTAGCTACTTCTATATCATTAATCTTAGGCATTAAGATACCAGGAGTATCTAATAATTCTAATTTATCATTAATTCTTATCCATTCTAAAGATTTAGTAATACCAGGTTTATTTCCTACATTTGTAGCTTTCTTACCTACTAATCTATTTATCAAAGTACTCTTACCGACATTAGGTACTCCTACTACTAGAATACGTGCTCTTCTAGGTTTTAATCCTTTACTAATTCTTTTATTATTTAATTCACCAATAATAGGATCTATTTTATTATATAGTTCTTTCAAATTAGAACTATTAATTAAATCTAACATTATAACTACATAACCCTTATCTTCATAATATTTCTTCCACTTATTAGTAATATCTAAATCACATAAATCAGTCTTAGTTATAATAAGAACTCTAGGTTTATTAGATATAATACTATTAATATCTTCATTCTTAGAAGAATAAGGTATTCTAGCATCTATTACTTCAAAAACCACATCTATTAAATCAATTTTTTCTTTAATCTCTCTCTTAGTCTTAGCCATATGACCAGGATACCAGTTTATATTAGTTTTATTTTCATTCATGAGTATTACCTCCTTTATTATTTAACATTTATTTGTTTATCAATATTTTTTTCAATAAATTCTTTTACTAGTTCTTCCATATCCTTAAGTTGCTTATAAGATATTCTTAGTAATGGAATATTGTTTTTTTGACAATACTCATCTTTTATTCTATCCCTTATTTGTGTTTCTTCTAAACTCTTCTGACCTCCAAAGTAGTCAATTGCTTTAAAATGTTGAGGCCCATCATATTCAATTAATAATAATTTACCATCTTTTTCAATACATGTATCGAATCTAAGTTTTTGTTTATAAACTAAATCTTCAAAAGTTTTTTGCTTTTCTATTTTATAACCTAAACCAGATATAAAACTATTAACAAGTCTTTCACCTAAACTATCTTTATCATTATTATATCTTGAATAAAGAACATCTAGTTTGATAATTTGTTCATCAGAATATAAACCTTTACTATAATTATAGCAAACTTCGCTCCAACATCTAGAATATTCAAATTCACTTTGGTATGGCCATCTTTTTTCTTGTACTATAAAACCACATAGTTTATCAAAAGAATGAGAACTCGCATAATCATATATATCCCTTAATTCTTCATCGGATATAAATGAAACTTGCTTTGCATATTCAAGTACTTTATATAACCATTCTTTTTTAAATGGAAATCTGCCTTCTCTATTTATGAATTCTTTTAAGTCATCAATTATTTCTTTTGAATTATTATATTTAAAAAGAGATGAATATCCAAATACTATACTGTTTTCTTGCTTTGTAAGCTCATTATACTTTTTAGAAAATAGTTTATCAGACATATAATGAAAGTTTTTCGCCCATTCTTCTTGTGTTCTATCTTCTTTTCTTCTATACAAATATAAATCTTTTAATCTAGCTTTATATAGGTCTTTAGAAAATTCTTGAATAACACGTTCAATATTATAATCATCTAAGTCAAAACATTGAAATTCAACAATATTTGAAATGTATCCATTATGAAAGACAAATTCAAAGGAATCTCTAAGTACTAACTTTATGGTATATTGTAAAAAACCAGATGAGTCATCTGTGAAAATTGTTATGCCCTCAACCATTGGATAATTATAATTTGAAACTAGTCCATCTATAATTTTATTCGTAATATCTTTCATATTAACTGATTCCATAATTCACCTCTTTTATTAAATGTTTAACCGTCAATACCAAGTATCAAATACTATTCATTATTTGTCTTATTTTCTTCCAAATATTTATTATATAATTCATCCATTGATGATATATATTTTTGGTCTTGAATTACTCTATATTTTTCATATTCACTTTCTGCTTTTTCTATAGCTTGTTTATGTGATATATTACCAGAATTACTTAATATATCTTTTTTTCTAAACTTTAATAAATTATCTGTTTCATCTATCCATTTTTGCATTGTCATAAGTTCATGTTCTTCAGCCATTCCTTCAGCATAGTCTAAAAATAATGTAGTTAAGTTTTCTAACTTTTTTATTTCATTTTCATTTAAATAGTTTTTAGCAATACTAACATCATATTTATAGATTTTTCCATCCGGACTATGTTTCCAGTTTGTTAAACCCATATGTTCAACTTTTGAATCAGCTCTTGAATAAATAAGCTCAGCAGCAGTCTTGCCAGTTATTGCATAATGTAATTTATTTTGAACAATTTTAAAGAAAGTATAAGCTTCTTCAGAATCTTTATCATAATCAATACTTGTTGTTTCAAAAATATCAGTTATCTTTTGGTATAATCTTCTTTCCGATAACCTAATCTCTTTAATTGCTTCAAGCAATTCATCATAATAGTCTTTACCAAACTTAAGTCCATTTTTCATTCTTTCTTTATCAATTTTAAAGCCTTTAATAATATAATCTTTTAAAACCTCAGTTGCCCAAATACGAAATTTAGTAGCTTTCTTTGAATTAACTCTATACCCTACAGCAATAATTGCATCTAAATTATAAAAACCTGTTAGATATTTTTTTCCATCTGATGCAGTTACTCTAATTTTTTGAGTAACTGAATTTTTATCCAATTCATTTGAATCAAAAATATTTTGCAAATGATATGTTATATTATTTTCTCTTACGTCAAATAAGGTTGCCATACTTTTTTGAGTAAGCCATATTGTTTCATCTTTTAATATAACATCAATATTTACTTTTCCATCTCCTGTTTCATATAAAACTATATTGCTCTCTTTCATATATGTACTTCCTCTCTATTAATATAAAATGTGTCGACATTTAGTCATATATTCTCTTAAAACTTTAGTAGCCCATATTCTAAACTCCGTTGCCCTTTTTGAATTAACCCTATATACTACTGCAATAATTGTATCTAGATTATATATTTTTGTTTTATAATTTTTACCATCAGAAACAGTTACCGAGGAATTCTCGGCAACTAAATTTTCATCTAATTCGTTATCTTTAAAAATATTTTTTAGATGTAAAGAAATATTATCAGTACTACAATCAAATACTTTTGACATTCCTTTTTGTGTAAGCCATAATGTTTCATTTTTATAAATTGCATCAACAATAATATCACCATTATCATTTTTATATATAATTAAGTTATTATCTGGCATTTAATATTTCCACCCTTTCATAATAATAGATTATATTCTTGTTATCATTTTTTCGTTTAAGTATCAAAATATTTATATAGATTATATTTTTTAAGAATTCCTTTCAATAATTAAGTCTGCTACGGTTAAATTTTTATCATTAATAATATTAGATAACATTGTATCCGCTACATCCTTTGGATTCATAAAGGATGCTTGTTTCTCTTTCGAAACATAATCCCTACTATTTTTATAGAAGTTTGTATTTATACCGCCTGGATATACTCCTATTACTTTTACACTTGTACCTTTATATGCTGCTTTTAAACTCTCAGTATAACCTTTTTCTCCCCATTTAGTGGCACAGTATACTGCTTCTTGTTTATTTCCTCTAAGAGCAGCTGAAGACATAATATTTACTATTTTAATATTTTGTTCATTCTTTACCTTCAATACTTCGGTTGAACATAGAATCATTCCTTTAAGTCCTTTAAAGCATTTATCAATATCTTCGTTAGTATAATTAGTAGGTAATTTAAACGAAGGCTCACCAGCACAATTAATTAATATTTCAATATTGCCAAGACTAGAGATATCCTCAATTGTTTCTTTTATAAATTTTTCATCTGAAATATCTCCAATATAACCTTTATAGTTACATTTATATTCTTTGTTCATTATATGGTATATAACTTTGAATTTTTTCTTTAAGAGACATATTATCTCCCCCTATTTTTAAATATTAAAATCCCTTTTATATTCTAATACTTTTTCTAATACTTTAGCGTGAGCATTATGCATTAAACCT
>CAMODE010000004.1 GCA_946611235.1 uncultured Caryophanales bacterium
ACCATATGCATCATTAATATAAATATCACCTAAACTAGCCCAATATTTAGCTAAATTTTTATCACATTTAGACTCTTTATTATCATTAATATCTTCAAATCTCGTATTCTCAATAAGTAATACTTCTCCTTCTTTTAACTCACTAGCCATTTTACTAAGTTCTTTACCTCTCGTTTCATGAGAAAATAAAACTTCTTTTTTTAAAAGATTAGATAAAGCTATAGATACAGGATATAAACTATTACTTTCTTTATCTTCTTCCACTTTAACTCTACCTAAATGTGAAAGTAAAATAACACTAGCACCATTATTAAGAGCATATCTAATTGTCTTAATACTAGCCCTAATTCTCGTATCATCAAGAATAACTCCATTATCCATAGGTACATTTAAATCACATCTAATAATAACTTTCTTTCCATTTAAATCATAATCTTTAATTGTCTTTTTCATATTCATTACCTAAACATAATTTTATCACATTTAAAAATAATAGTCTATATCTAAATTAAAATTAATAAATTATAATAAGGATGATATATGGAAAATATAATAGAATACTATTACAATATAAAAATAGATAATATAAGTAAAAAAAATAATAATTATATAATAAAATCAAAAAATAATACCCTAATATTAAAAGAAATATATAATATTAATAATATAAATATTATTTATAATCTATCTAATAATCTAAATATAAATACCATTATTCTAAGTAAAGAAAACAATCCATTTATCAATATAGACAATAAACTTTATTCTCTTGTCCTATTAAAAAAGATATCTATACTTACTCTTCCCAATATATCAAATCTATCTAATTTAAATATAAAAATAATACCAGAATTAGAAAGAAATAATTGGGAAACATTATGGTCTAATAGAATAGACTTTCTCGAAGAATACATATCCCAAAATAGTAATAAATATCCTCTTATTAGGGAAAGTTCTGACTATTTTATTGGTTTATCAGAAAATGCTATATCCTACTTAGTAAATACCAAAAGAGAAATACCAAAAGATAATTACCTAGATAGAAAAGTAATATCACATATATCATTATCTGATTCCCTATATGATCCCTTTAATATAATATTAGATCATAAATCTCGTGATATAGCAGAATATATAAAGCATTCATTTTTTATAAATAATACAAATATATATAGAGAATTAGACGAATACTTTAAACATAATAATTATTCAAAATATGGAATTCAAGTATTATATTCTCGAATACTATATCCAAATTTCTATTTTAATATTATTGATAAAATAATAACTAATGAAGTAAAAGAAGACAAATTAAATACCATAATAAATAAAGTCGAAGAATATCAAGAATATCTATATAATATCTATTTATACTTATCCAAATATTACGATATACTAATACCACTTTGGTTAAAAAAAAAGGATATTAATCCTCGTTCACAACTTTAATAACTTCTGGCACTTCATTAATAAGAGCACTTTCTATTCCATCCTCTAATGTATAAGTAGCCAAATCACAATTAGAACATGCTCCTACTAAAGTAACATATACCACACCATTTTCATATCTATTAAACTTAACAGAACCACCATCATTTTCTAAATAAGGCCTAATTCTATCTAATACCTCTATTATCTTTTCTTCAATTTTCTTATTATCCATATCTATCTCTCCCAAAAAATATTTTATCAGAAAATAATTAAAAAAACAATAATTATCCTTTAACAAAACTACCAAGTAACTTAAATATATTTTCAATTCCCTTTTTTAATACTTTATTTACTCCTACAGAAAGTTTATTCGTTTTCTTAGTCAAAGAACTACTATAATCTTTAGATGTAGGTATAGCATAATTTTCTAATGTAACATCTTTACCATCACTTATATCTTTTTCAAATTTTTTCATTGATTCATTAGTTAAAATCATTCTATTTTGTAAATTATATTCGTAGTAGCCACTTCTTTCAATAATATAAGATACAATAAAAGCAAGAAAAAAGATAATAAATACACTTTTAATTATTTTTTTCTTATCCATTATTTTCACCATTAATATAATATGATATAACATTAGATAAAGCATCTACTGTATTTAATACTTCATCAATATTATTATCAACTCCACCAACTTCAATTAAAATACTATTAGGACTAATATCTTGATTATAAATACCATCCACTCCTATTCCCTCTTTTTTGAGTATTCCTTTTGATAAAGAAGGATAATATTTATTAACTAAATTATTAATAGTTTCCGCAGTATGCAAATTATCTTTATAATTATCATGCTCAAGACCAACTACAAATAATATTTTAGCATAATCCTTTTCCCCAATTTTAGTAGTGGTACTACTTTTTCCTACTGAATCTCTATGAATATCAATAAAATATTTAAGAGAGCTATACTTATTCTTTTTATCCAGTATAAATATTCTTGAAGCCTTATAAGAACTAGCATGATTCCATCCATTAATAGATAAAAATTCGGTTAAATTAGTATCTTCTACTATTGTCGATATACCTTTACTATTAAGTTTCTCTTTAAGTAAATAGGAGGCCATTAATACATTAGGAGTAATTCCATATATATCCAAATTAGAACTATCATAATTTTCTAATTGATGAGAATTGTAAATATAAACAATTGGGTTATTAACATCTACCGGATTAGGATCTTCCATATAAGAACTAATCTTTTTTAACTCCTCTAAATTACTATAATCATCATTATAAACAGCCTCTATATTAGATTTTTTACCACCCAAAATACTAGTATTAAGAATAGTACTAGGGTTCTTAAAGTCAATATTAAATAAATAATTAGTACTAGAATTAACAATGTCAACAAGTTTATAATCACCAAGTAAATGACTATTACCACCCTCTAATAAAAAATTAATAAACTTTGTATTATTAATATTATTACTATTTTTCAAAGAATAATAAAAAGTAATAGAAAATACTAAATAAATAATAACAATATAAATAATTGACTTAAATACTTTCTTTTTAGAAGGACCCTTTAATTTCATTTTTTTCAAGATAATCACCTAATATAAGTATATACAACAATATATATATTATATGTCGAAAAAAAAGCATATTTCTATGCTTATTTCAAATCCGATCTAAATATTTTAAGTTCATCAATAAAATCATCAGTTTCTTCATCTTCAGTAATATTATAAATCTTATCTTTAACCTTCTGAAGTTCATCATAACTAATAATAGCTTCTTCCTCTTGTTTCTTTTCATAATCAGTAAGTTCAATATTAGATGGTTTCATTTCTTCTTCCATTCTTGAAACAATCTCACTAGCAAACTTCATATTATCATTAACTTCATAAGAATCTTCCATTTCTTCCAAAGGAGATACCGAATCTTCCCTTAAATATATTTCATCTAAATCATAATCATTTTTATCATTACTAACTGTATAAATACTAGTATCATCATCAATGCTACTCTTTTCAATATGAATTGGTGAAATTGGCATCTTCCTCGACATTTCTCTAAGAACATTTCTTTGATAAGCCCCCGGAGTACTAATCTCAACTTTCGTTTTTACTTCACTCACTACTTCTTTAGGTTCATCTTCTTTCTTTTCTTCAAATATATTAATATTATCTTCACCTTTATCAGAAATAGTACTTACTGAATTATTATTATCTTGAATAGAGATAAGTTCATCATCTATATTTTCTTCCTTTTTTTCAATTAATTCCTTTAACTTCTTATTTTTAAATAAAAGTAACACCGAAAGTCCCAATAAAATAAATACTAAAAATAAAACTATCCAAAAAAAGAATACTCCACTACCAGTTAAATTATCATAAAATTCCATCAGATTCACCTCATACTACTAAAATAATTAAATATTGATGCTGCATATATACATGCCGTTTCAACTCTAAATATTAAATTACCAAAACTCACTCTATCAAAACCATTTTCACATAAATAGTTTTCTTCTTTTTCACTAAATCCCCCTTCAGGACCTAATACAATTATAATTCTATCACAATTTTTGATTTTTTGTAAATAGTAATTAAACATTTTATCCTTCTCTTTAGTAGAGGCCACTAATTTAATATCACCATCAATCTTAACTAAATCTTTAATATTCATTATATCTTCAATTACTGGAATACTAGTTCTTTTCGATTGTTCACTAGCCTCTTTACATATACTTATCCATCTTTCTTTCTTCTTTTTAAATCTAGAATCATCTAACTTAACAATACTATGTTCCATATTAACAGGAATAATTCTCTTTACACCAAGTTCTGTAAGTTTTTGAAGTATCAAATCCATCTTTTGCTCTTTAACAAGGCCTACCGCTACAGTAACATCTAGACCAATACTATTTTCTTCTTCGATTATTTTCTCAATAGTCAAAGAAAAAGGTTCAAAAGAAACAATCTTACATATATATAATTTATTATCATACACTGCTTCAATTAAATCATTAATTTTCATTCTCATTACATTCTTTATATGATGAATATCACTATCTTCCAATATTAAAGTTTTATCATAACTCTTTGCAAAATACCTCTGCATATTATCACTCCAAATTTATTGTACTAAAAATTTTATTAAAAGTCTATATACTATTTATTACTCCTTTTGATTATCTCGCATGTACTACAGTTCTTTCAGTATCAGAGTAACAAGTACTTAGAGTTAAAATTTTATCGTCTTTTCCTAAATGGAGCTCCCCACAGCAAGCTACAGGGTATCTTTTTGTGTGATGTCTTGCGAACTCAAATGTAGCTACTTATATTTGCAATCCTGTTTACCCTGATTCTTTACGTACTCTTTTATTACTGTTTCATTCTGATTTTTTCCTACATTATTATTTTAGCATTATCACTTAATTACCCTTGCAATCTGACCTTGTGAATAATTTGGAGTACTTTGTGTCCAAAAATACACATGATCCTTATCAGTTCCTATCACCAAAAATATTATATATTCGTACCACTTCTGTATTTCAAGGCAAACTTGTCAAAGTTTTTCATCTATATCTTCTTCAAAGATCACCCAACAATATTTTACCGGACATAATATATGGTAAACAAGATTGACATTTACAATAAATACAAATATTTACTTTTTTCCAAAACATCGCCCTCACTTCATATTTATTATGCTACACGCTGCAAGCAATGGGAAATTAAACCTTAGAGTTACATGACATACACCGTATGTTTGTAACTTATTAAAAAAATATATATAAAAATCAAGAGGTACTCTTCCTAATTACCTCTTGATTATACTATCATCTACTTTTTCAACTAGTTATACTTTTTCTTGAAATATAAAACTGTTCCTAGTACTAATACTAAAGAAACAACTGTAATTCCAGCATAATTAGTTATTCCGTCAAAAGTATTTGCAGGTTTAATTTCTTCCTTTGTAGAAGTCTCAGTTACATCTTCTATTGGAGTTTCTTCAACTGGCTTTTCTTTTGATGGATCAACATCTTCATATAGAATTAATAGATTTACATCTCTACCATCATAGCTGATTTCAAATTCACCATCGTTATCAGAATCATCAATTTCTTCTACAACATAATTGTTTAATAAACCAATATTAGTACGGCATTCACTTGAAAGGTCAAGTCCATTAGCATCATACATAACCGCATAATACTTTCTTGTAAGGCCATCTTCTACCTCTGGTAAATTTTCAGGAGTTTTGTAAGTAAATGTATATTTTATAGGAAATCTATCAATTAAAAACAAAGGTATAAAGAATTCATCATAAACTGGTGTTACACCGCGGGCTACTACAGATATAGGACCACTAACAAGAACCTTTTTATCTAATTCCATTTTAACATTTTCTAAAATTTTAATTGAATCCGCAATACCATTATAACATTTGCTGCCATCTTCATATTTTTCAAGACTCGTTTTATAATCTTCTTGAGTTTCATTATAATCATCTTCTAAAAATTCGATGCTTTCATCATAAGAATCATCACCAAACTGAAATGAATACTCATCATCAATATAAATATCAAATTCAATATCAGAATTTTTCATAATAATCCATTTACCCGCATTGGAATTATCATGATTAGTAACTATATAAAATGCACTATATCCTTCAGCAATATCCTCCAATTTAGGCATTTCATCAAATATTCCTTCAGTTAATTTTTCATCTGCTTTAACAATTGTTAAAGAAAGAAAGAAAGAAAGCATTAACATACCTAATAATTTTAATTTTTTCATTTTTCTCACCTCCTTTCTCTTCTAGAATATATACTCTATATTCATATCGACATAAATATTTTATCAGAAAAAAGAAGGAAAATCAAGGTATCAGGATAAAAACATGAAATAATTGAACTATTCAGACTTAGGCAGTTAAAAAGAAGAGTAATTCGTATAGAATTGCCCTTTTAATTTATAAATAGAATTTCTCCATTTATAATACTTTTTATAGCAATCTTTCTAGTATTATTCATCCTAAAAATTAACTCTTTCATTTTATCTGCCCATAATACTTCTTTAACATTTTGAATTATTTCTTCTAAGTATCTACCTAAATGAATGTTACATTCGAAATTTTTTGTTCCATAACTATAAAGAGTTGTATCATGGTCTCCCATTATTCCTCCTCCGTAATTTGGAAGTATATTATCTTCTAGAATGGGATTATGTCCTTTATTTTTATG
Organism: uncultured Caryophanales bacterium; assembly: GCA_946611235.1. GTDB lineage: Bacteria > Bacillota_I > Bacilli_A > RF39 > UBA660 > CAG-302. The sequence goes on from CAMODE010000004.1 coordinate 6,696, forward strand.
TATTTTATAAAGTACTGTCTCATTATTACTATAATTTCTTGCAAAAATATTCTTTTTATTAAACTTAGTACATGTTTCATCTGTGAACAATATTTTACCATTTAATATATTTTGCTCTAAATTATTTAGAGATGTTTTACATTTTTCCCCAAATTCATATAAAAAATTTACTATTGTACCTTCAGATATATTTATAGTATTATCAGTTATAACACTTAATAAATCTGACATCTTATTATAACTAACTACATCATATGCTCCAAGTTCTAATAAAAGTGCTTTTATTGAATTGTCATATGTTACATCACTATAGAATTCTACTGGGAGTGATTCATTAGCATTTTCGTCATAAACAAAAATATGCTTTTCAATATATGGTTTTACTTCAAGACCGACTCTATATTTTAATATACTTTCTTTAGAACTTTTACCTTTAATTTTGTGAATAACTGTCTTTACTTCAACCTTTTTATTCTCAACTAATTCTTCAATCTTCTTTTTATCTAATCCAGCTCCTTTGTGTCCTAGCTGTCCACCAACCTTATTCTTCGTTATAGTCCTATAATTGTATTCATTTGCACTTGTTTTATCTTTTGGAGTAGTAATATTAGTTGATGATGGTTTTGATGAATTAGTACTATTTTTATTAATTTGATTTCTTAATCTATCAATTTCATTCTGTAGTTTTTCATTAAGTTTATTTGCTTGTTCTAGTTCTTTTCGTAAAGATTTTATAGTTTCATTTAACTGAGACTTTTCTTCTCTAGATTCTTTAATTAAATCATACTTTAATTTTGCAAGCTCTTTTTTGTGTTCTTCTTTTAATTTTTTATTTTCTTCTAGTAAAGAATCTAATTTGATACTTATTTCTTCAAACTGATTAAAAAAATCTGTAGTATAACCTTTACGCATAAATTTAGTACCTCCATATAATGAAAGTATCACATATTTTTATATATAAATTAAGTGGGTTTAAAGTAAGTTTTTCATTCTGTGGAAAAAAACAAAAATGAAAAATTGATAATTTTTCATTAGGAAGCAGGATAAAAAGGGAATCTGTTGATAGAGCAAATTCACTTTTTCTTATTCTGTTAAAATTTTACCTAAAATCAAATTCTGCTGAAAATTTCCAAGAAAGCTCTAATTTCCAATATAAATACACTTTCCTATTTACTACTTTTTTTTATTACCCTTGCATGAACAACGGTTCTCTCTGTTTCTGAGTAACATGTACTAAGTGTCAAAATTCTGTCATCTTTCCCCAAATTAACATTGAAATCATATAGGCTCCTATTTTTAATAACATTCAAAAAGTCAATGTATTCATCATCACTATCAAACTCTGTTGTAATATAATATGACTCAGTCTTAATTACATAAACAGAAAATATCTGCCACAATGTATTTTCATTTTCTAAAGATAATCTAATAATATGATTGTCTTTATTCGAGTACCAATCTCTTTTTAAAGTTTTGCTAAGTGATCCCAGCATTGTCTTATCCAATCTACTATGACCATAGATAATGTTATTTCTATCAGTAAAATCTTTATTATTTCGATAGTCTAAAAAGATCCACCCTGCATCATTATAACTCTTATCAAATGAATGATTAAGATAAAAATCATTATCAGTTGTGTGAACAACTGGATAGTTAATATTTGTATTATTGACATTAAGCCATCCTATAGTATCATCATTTTGCTTTTTTAATTCCATTATATCAACATTAATAAGAGGAAAGTTAACATAATACCAATATGGGTTTTGCTCGTCTTCTTCTTCATTAACAATTTCTGTTTCTGTTGTATCATCAATCTCAACTAACTCAGTAGTTTCTTCTATACTCTTCGTTATATCTCTCGTCTTTTTATTATCAATTTCCCAATTAAATATTTTATAGAAACCAAAAATAAAAGTAGCGGAAAAAAAAGAAATAAGAATCGTAATAAGAACTAAAATTACATTATTTTTTGTTTTCCTCCTTCGGTTTTTATATTGTCTTACTCTTTTGCTACTACTAAAACTATTCATTTCCATACCTCACATTCAAGATAATTATATCTTTTTTTTTAAAAAAAATAAAGACTATTAAAGCTAAAAAGACACTAATATTTTTTTAGTATCTTTTCATAATCTTTAAATTCACTATCACCATCTAAATCAGTATCATCTAATTCCTTAAATAATTCCTTTTGTTTCCTATTTAGTTTGCTTGGAATAATTACATTAGTAATAACATACATATCACCTTTTTTATTATTAATATCCGAATCAATTCCTTTTCCTTTAAGTCTAAGCCTTGTATTATTCTTAGTACCTTCTGGAATAGTAAGTTCCACATTGCCATGAATAGTAGGAACCATTTTTTTACATCCAAGTACTGCCTCCGTAATAGTTAAAGGGATAACTGCATATATATCATTTCCATCTCTTTGAAAGAACTCATCATCTTTAACAGAAAACTCAATATAAAGGTCTCCTGGATATCCACCATTCGTACCAGCTTCTCCCTTACCAGCAAGTCTTATTCTATTACCAGTATCCACTCCCTTAGGAATAGTAACAGTAAGAGTCTTATTCTTAACTTCTCTACCACTTCCATGACACTTAGTACATGTCTTATCAAAAGATGTGCCAGTACCACCGCAAGTAGGACAAGTCGTTCTTGATATAAAAGAACCAAATAAAGAAGCTTGTTGTCTAGAAACAGTACCTGATCCCTTACACTCAGGACAAGTATGGCTACCAAAGCCGCCTTTACCATCACACTCTGAGCATTCATCTTCTACATCGACTTTAATATCTCTCTTCGTACCATGAACAGCTTCATCAAATGATATCGTCATTCTATATAATAAGTCAGAGCCATCTTGTCTACGATTACCTCTAGAATTAGAGTATCCCCCTCCTGTATGAAAACCAAAATTTTTAAGTACTTCACTTAGAATATCATCCATACTACCAAAGTCAAAGCCTTCGTATCCCGAAAAGCCTCCTTGACTATTCGTAAAAGCCGCATGACCAAATTGATCATATTGTTTTCGTTTATTTTCATCAGATAACACTGCATATGCTTCTTGTGCCTCTTTAAACTTTTCCGCAGCATTTTCTTCTTTAGATACATCCGGATGATACTTTTTAGCAAGCTTCCTAAAAGCTGATTTAATTTCATCTTGACTAGCAGTCTTAGAAACTCCTAAAACCTCATAATAATCTCTTTTATCCATAATATCTCCTATTACAAGATAGAAGTTCTAGTTTCCTAGAACTCTATATCTTATTTTTCTTCATATTCAGCGTCAACTACGCCATCATCATTCTTCTTAGTTTTTTCTTCTTTAGGTTCTTCAGTAGTTTCAGCACCTTGATTATTTTTAGCAGCTTCTTCATAAACCTTAGTAGCTAGAGCATTAGCTTTTTCTAATAGTTTATCTTTAGCCTTATTAATCTTTTCAACATCTTCTGTTTCAATAGCTTTCTTAGTCTCTTCCATTAACTCTTCAGCTTCTTTTTTATCAGAGTCAGTTACTTTATCACCTAAATCTTTAAGAGCTTTCTCCGTCATAAAGACAACTTGTTCAGCATCATTCTTAGCATCTGCTACTTCTTTCTTCTTAGCATCTGCTTCCTTATTCTTTTCTGCTTCCTTCATCATCTTATCAATTTCTTCATCACTTAAAGTATTCGTAGCGGTAATAGTAATAGATTGTTCTTTATTCGTACCTAAGTCTTTAGCCTTAACATTAACAATACCGTTTGCATCAATATCAAATGAAACTTCAATTTGTGGTACTCCTCTAGGAGCAGGTGGAATATTTGTAAGTTGGAAATTACCAAGTGTCTTATTATCGTTAGCCATAGGTCTTTCACCTTGTAAAACATGTATATCTACAGCGGGTTGATTATCCGCAGCTGTTGAGAATACCTGACTCTTACTAGTAGGAATAGTCGTATTTCTAGGAATAAGAACTGTCATAACTCCACCTAGAGTTTCAATACCAAGAGATAAAGGTGTAACATCAAGAAGTACGATATCATTAACATCTCCTGTTAAAACTCCACCTTGAATAGAAGCACCCATAGCAACAACTTCATCAGGGTTAACTTCTTTAGAAGGTTCTTTACCAAGTTCTTTCTTAACAAGTTCTTGAACACATGGTATTCTCGTAGAACCACCTACTAGTAATACTTTATCAATATCTTTAGCAGTAAGTCCTGCATCTTTTAATGCTTTTCTAACAGGTTCAGTAGTAGATTCTACTAAATCCCTAATTAAATCTTCAAATTTAGCTCTTGTTAAACTCATATTTAAATGAATTGGTCCTTCTTCTCCTTGAGAAATAAATGGAAGAGATATCTCAGTAGTAGTCATACCACTTAAATCTTTCTTAGCCTTTTCAGCAGCATCTTTAACTCTTTGCATAGCCATTTTATCATTAGATAAATCTATACCAGATTCCTTCTTAAATTCCTTAACCATCCAGTCCATGATTCTCTCATCAAAGTCGTCTCCACCTAGTTTATTATTACCACTAGTAGATTTAACTTCAAATACACCATCACCTAACTCTAGTATAGATACATCAAATGTACCACCACCAAGGTCATAAACAAGTACTGTTTGCATCTTATCTTGTTTATCAAGACCATATGCAAGTGCAGCAGCAGTAGGTTCATTAATAATTCTTTCTACTTCAAGTCCTGCTATCTTACCAGCATTTTTAGTAGCTTGTCTTTGACTATCGTTAAAGTAAGCAGGAACAGTAATAACAGCTTTACTTACAGTCTCACCAAGATAAGCTTCCGCTGTCTTTTTAAGATCTCCTAGTATCATCGCAGATATTTCTTCTGGAGTATACTTCTTACCATTAGCTTCTACTTTCTCACTAGTACCCATTTTTCTCTTAATTGAAGATATTGTATCCTTATTCGTAACCATTTGGTTCTTAGCCTTTTGACCTACTATAATATCTCCATTCTTAAAAGCTACTACTGAAGGAGTAGTTCTAGCTCCTTCGGGATTAGTAATAACTTTAGCTTCTCCCCCTTCATATACGGCAACACAACTATTAGTGGTACCTAAATCAATTCCTATAATTTTACTCATATATATCATTCTCCTTTTCTATTATTTATAATCTTTTTTAAAGTCTTCTTAGCATCATTCTTTAAATAACTTTTTTCTTCATCATTTAAATCATCAATACCATTAAACTCATATTCATTAATCATTCTAATAATATCTTCTTCATTATAACCTTTATCAAGTAATTCTAATATTTCAAAAAGAAATCTATTAGAATAATTAAATATCTTAGGATTACTACCAATAAATATATCATCTAAATCATAACCTCTTCCTGATATACTAGATATTATACCAAGAGTCTGAAATAATAAATCTATATTATTCATAACTAATCCTTATCATCAAATTCATGAATAACTTTCATCTTTTTCTTTTTATCTGTACTTTTACTTACATTACTATTCTTATATTTATCTTTCTTAATTGAAATATAAATAAAGATAGCAAGTAAACCTACTAGTATTATAGGTAAAGCCCATATAACAAATCTAATAGCTAAGTACGATAAGATAATTGCAATAGCAATATATAATATTTCTTTAATTAATTCTTTATTCATTAACCTTTACCATCGCTGTTCTTAGAACTCTATCCTTGTACATATAACCCTTTTGAAGTACTTCAGTTACAGTTCCAGACTTAACGCCTTCTTTCTTATCCATAGCTACAGCATTATGAACACTAGGATCAAATTCTTTATTCAAAGCATCAATTTCTTTAACATCAAACTTATTAAGTAACTCTTGTATCTGCTTATACATTAGCTTAAACCCTTCAAGAAACTTTGAAACTTCATCATTAGGATTATCATCATCCATACCTATTGCTCTTTCAAAATTATCAAGTATTGGTAAGAAACCTTTTAAAATATCTTCTTCAGCATACTTTATAATTCTATCAGTTTCCTCATCTTTTCTCTTCTTATAATTAATAAGTTCAGCCTGACTTCTTAAAAGAGCTTCTTCTAAATCCTTAATTCTCTTTCCTAATAATTCTCTTTCATCATCTATATCAGATTCTTCATGACAAGAGCATGAGTCTCCGCAATTGCATTCATCACCGCATTCACAATCATCACCGCAAGTGCATTCTTTTCCTTCAGTGCATCCACAGTTTTCTTCTTTTACTTCTTCTATTTTTTTCTTCTTATCTTTACTCATCATTACCTCCTAGGTTATTTTTTATATAATCAAGAAGTGCTACAACTCTACCATATTCCATTCTCTTGGGACCTATAATAGCAATTGTACCTTCTTCTCCATCAACATTATATTTTGTTTTAATAACAGATACATCATCCATAAGTTCTGTCTCACTACCAACATAGATGTTAATACCATTATCTTCTTCTCTCATCTTTGAAATACTATCAGCATCCTCAAACTTACTAAGTATCTCTTTTACTTTATCAATACTATTAAATTCTGGTTGTTTAAGCATATTAGTTCTACCACCAAAATAAGTATTGTTATTTCTTTCTACCGTAAATTCATGAAATGCATCATAAAAAGTATTATATAAAGCTTCATACTGACTAACATAATCTCTAATGATAGGTTTAACTTCATACTCTAACTTCTCACTAACTTCATTAATCGGAGTACCAACTACTAACTTATTAATAAGTTCTACTGTCTTTTTAACATCTTCATTAGATACCCTATCAGGTAAGTTAAGTATCTTATGTTGAACAATACCTCTATCAGTAATAACTATTGATAATACTCTATTATCCTCAAGTGGCACTACTTCTACTTTCTTAAGCCTATTCTCCTTCGAAGAGCTACCCAAGACAATAGCGGTATAATTAGTAATCTCACTAACTATCTCAATACTCTTCTTAATCGTATCATTAAGATCTAACGAATTATTCTTAAATATCGTTTGAAGTTTAAGCATATCTTCACCAGTCATATCTTTCGGAGCCATTAAGTTATCAACATAATACTTATATCCTTCTTCACTAGGTATTCTACCAGAAGCAAAATGATTTTTCTCAAGATAATGAAGTTCTTCTAGTCTCACCATTTCATTTCTAATCGTCGCCGAAGAACACTTAAGTTTCTTACAAATATGATTAGAACTAACAGGTTTAGCAGTCTTAATATACTCTTCAACTATTTCTTTCAGTATTTCTTTCTGTCTATTAGTTATCAAAGAAATCACTTCCTTTAGCAATTATTTTTTTTCATTGCTAATATCATTATATTACTATTAATTAGCAATGTCAACACTTTATTGCTAATTTTCTTTAAAAAAAAATTTTTTAGATTATATTTAACCGCTTCGCTAACTCATTAGCACAAGGCTAATTCGCGGAAAACTTCTACTAGAAAATTCCATTAATTCTATATTAGAATATATTCTTTACTTAATATTCTAGGATCACTTGAGTACTCCATAATATATTTATTATTTTTCTTAGAAACAATAATACCTATTGTTTTATTTTGATTAATTGTCTTAAGATTAGTATCTATATAATTCATATATACTTCCAATTGTCCTATATATTCTTTTCTTAGTTCTGTTACCTTAAGTTCTACTACTACAAATGCATTATAAAAATAATTATATAAGAGTATATCAATATAATTATAAGAATTACCCATCTTTATTTTATATTCATTATCTATAAAAGCAAAACCGCTTCCTAATTCTTTTAAGAAACTAGGCATATCTTCTAATATTAATTTTTGTAATACTTTTTCTTTTACTACTTCTATATTATTAGGATTATGTATAATAATAGG
>CAMODE010000005.1 GCA_946611235.1 uncultured Caryophanales bacterium
GTAGCTTATAAATTTAATGAGGTAGTAGGAATATATCCAATAACACCCGCTAGTCCTATGGCCGAAAAAATAGATAAGATGGCCACTAATGGAGAAAAGAATTTCTTTGGTAATACTGTTAAAGTAGTAGAAATGGAGTCTGAAAAAGGAGCAGTTGCTATGGTACATGGTGCTCTTCAAAGTGGAATGTTATCTAGTACCTTTACTGCTAGTCAAGGACTATTACTTATGATACCAACTCTATACAAATTAGCCGGAGAACTTCTACCAGGAGTAATCCATGTCGCAGCACGTTCATTATCAACGCATTCACTAAGTATCTTTGGCGATCATCAAGATATATATGCTGCTAGAGCCACTGGCGTATGTATGCTGTCCTCTTCATCTGTCGAAGAAGCCTATCATATGGCCATGGTAGCCCATCTATCTAGTATTAAATCATCACTACCTTTTGTTCATTTCTTTGATGGCTTTAGAACAAGTCATGAATTAGACAAAATAAAAGAAATAGATTTATCTAAGATAGAAACCTTACTTGATAAAAAGGCTTTGCAATCCTTTAGAGATAGAAGACTAAATAATGAAAAGCCTAATACTAGAGGTACTGCTGAAAATGATGATATCTATTTCCAACATACTGAAAGTAGAAATAAATACTATGAAGATGCTATTGATAATGTAGAATATTATTTAAATAAAATAAATAAGATAACAAAAAAAGACTATAAACTATTTAATTATTATGGAGATAAAAATGCTACATCAATAATAATAGCTATGGGCTCTGTATGTGAATGTATCGAAGAGACTATTGATTATTTAAATAATAATGGTTATAAAGTAGGATTAGTTAAAGTACATTTATTTAGACCATTTAGTATTAAACATTTACTTGAAGTAATTCCAAGTACTGTAAAAAATGTTGCAGTCTTAGATAGAACAAAAGAAGCAGGTTCTTCTGGTGAACCGCTATATCTAGATGTTCTTAATGCTTTAAAAGACACTAATATCCAAGCAATCGGAGGAAGATACGGATTATCATCTAAAAATACAACTCCATCGATGATTAAAACTGTATATGATAATTTAAATAATGAAAAGAAAAATAATTTTACAATTGGTATAAATGATGATGTAACAAATCTAAGTTTAGATTATGATAAAGAATTTAAATTAAATAATAATGCATATGAAATGCTAATATATGGATATGGTTCAGATGGAATGGTATCAACATCTAAAGATATCCTTAAAGTACTAGGAGAAGAAACCTCTAAAAATGTTCAAGGATATTTCCAATATGATTCCAAAAAATCAGGAGGAGTAACAAGAAGTCATCTAAGATTTTCTGATAAAGAAATAAAAAGTACTTATTATATTGATAATCCAGACTTTATTGTTGTATCAAAAGATACATATATGTATAAATATGATATCTTAGATAATATCAAGAATAAAGGTGTCTTATTCCTGAATACTAATTTAGATTCTGAAAAATTAAAAATATCTTTACCAAATAAAGTAAAATATTTGCTTGCCGAAAAACAAATAAAACTATATACGATAGATGCTTATAGTATAGCAAATAATTTAGGATTAAAGAATAAAATAAATACTTGTATGGAAGTATGTATACTAAAAATAATGAATCTCTTAGATATCAATAAAGCTATATCTATAATGAAAAAAAATAATGAAATAAGATTCTCTTCTAAAGGGCAAAAGATAATAGATATCAATAATAAAATAATTGATGAATCATTAAAATACCTAAAAGAAATAGATGTAGATAAAGAATGGATTAATTTAGAATATACCGATAATAAAAAATTAAACTTTGTTGAAACTATTAATCTATTAAAAGGAGAAACATTACCAGTAAGTGCTTTTGAAAAATATGCTGGTGGTATTTTTGATGCTGGAACTACAAGCAAAGAAAAAAGAAATATAGCCGAAAATATTCCTAATTGGTTGCCAGAAAATTGTATTCAGTGTAATCAGTGCGCCTTTTCTTGTCCACATGGTGTAATAAGACCATTTCTTTTAGATAAAAAAGATAACAAAGTAACTAGCATACCATCAATTATACCAAAAGATAAAGATTTTACTATAGGTATAAATTACGAACAATGCACAGGATGTGGCGTATGTGTAAATACTTGTCCGGGAAAATTAGGTAATAAAGCATTAACAATGGTGCCTAATACAAAGAAAGATAAAGATTTTGATTATTTACTTAAACATAATGTTAATGAAAAATATGAAGGTAAAGTATTAACTGTTAAGAATATATCATTTAAAGAACCAAAATTTGAGTATTCAGGAGCATGCGCTGGATGTGGAGAAACACCATATCTAACAAACTTAACTAGAGTATTTAACGATAACTTAATTATAGCTAATGCCACAGGATGTTCTTCAATATATGGAGGAAGCATGCCAAGTACTCCATATTCCATTCCATGGGCTAGTTCCTTATTTGAAGATAATGCTGAATATGGCTATGGTATACTAACAGGTATAAATCTAAGTAGAGATAAAGTAAAGAAATATATGATGGAATATCCTAGAAATAAAACATTTAAATTATGGATAGAGAATATGGATAACTATGATATATGTAAAGAAGTAAAAGAAAAGATTGATTATAAAAAACATCCATACCTCTTAGAAATGAAAGACTATATCTTACCAAAAAGTATGTGGGTAGTAGGAGGAGATGGTTTTGCCTATGATATCGGTTATGACGGATTAGATCATATCTTATCTAAAAAAGAAAATATCAATATCTTAGTCTTAGATACGGAAGTATACTCAAATACTGGAGGCCAATCCTCAAAATCATCAAATATTGGTTCTGTTGCCTCATTTACCTCAAATGGAAAAGATAACTATAAGAAAGATTTAGCAAGAATAGCCATGTGTTATCCTCATGTATATGTAGCTACTACTAACATTGGATATAATAAAGAACAATATCTAAAAGTATTAAAAGAAGCATCTCTTCATAATGGACCATCTCTAGTAATTGCATACTGCCCATGTATCGAACATGGAATAAAAACAGGTATGCAAGATTCTCAGTCAAATGGATATCTTGCTACTGAATGTGGTTATTTCTTAACATTTAGATATAATCCAGATAATAATAAATTAATAATAGATTCCAAAGAACCAAAATTTGATAAATATGAAGACTATCTAATGACCGAAAATAGATTTATTAATCTAAAGAGAGTAAATAAAGATAATGCTAATATTTTACTAAATGAACAAAAAGAGTGGGCAATAAATAGATATAACTATTATAAGAAGATAGAGGATTCCCATGATGAATAATAATATTGAGATGGAATTATTATTAAATAGTATTTCTGAATTATATAAAACAAATTCAAATACTAATTATAATGATATATATAATTATATAAATAAAAATAATAAAGACATAAATCTAATTAATATTCAAAGTACTTTTTATCAAAATAAAAAAGAATATGAAAATAGAGGTATAAAGATTATTCCATATCAAGACTATTTAGGAATATATTTACCTGATAAAGATAAATATATTCCTAAAATATTAGAAAGACCTAATAATATTAAAATCTATTTATCATTAGAACAAAATAAAATAAGTGAAATGTCTTTTAAAATAATAGAATATATGTATAAGAAAAAAATACCAGTATTATATACAATACAAAACTATTATAATGATAAAGTAGTATCCATTAGTTTTATAAATATCGAAGACTTAGAAATAGTAACTAACTATCTAAGTAAAAGATTTAAACAGAATAATATAATTATAGGATTAGATGGAATAATATCATATGATATGGTATTATCAAAAATAATTGAAAGATATATGAAAGAAATAGATTCTTATGATAAAGTAAATATAAATGGTTTATCTACCTTTATAGAAGATAATATTCTATCTTTAAATAAGAAAAAGAAAGAATATATCATAACATTATATGAATTAGATAGTTATGAAAAATATATTGATTATATTCAGTTATCAAATATAATAAAAGATACTATTAATAATGAATTATCAATAGAAAAATTACAAAAATACCAAAAGAAAATGAATATCAAAAAAGAGCATTTATTTACCGAAGAAGAAATAATACATGTAAAAAGAAAAGCAGTAAGAGAAATATTAGATATAATATTAGAAATATACGATAATAATTCAGATATCAACAATACTGTTGATGAACTACATAAAAATATTTTATCTTTCTTAAAAGAAGAAAATTATAATTATTTACCAGAAGAAAAAAGTGTCAGAAACATTATCAAAGAAAAAATAACATATAACAATTTTAAAGAATATCTTTTAGATATAGGAAAAGAAACACTATTAAAAGTATGTAATGATACCAAGATAAAATATGGTGAAGAACAATTAAAAATAGCCTTATTAGAAGCTAAAAACACAGGAGATATAAGTAGCTTTACTAATATGAATGGTGCAAGAAGTGAACTAGGTATAGTTCTTCCTAAAGAAGTATTAAAAGAATTATTATCAAATAGAGACTGTGAAAAACAAAATGCAAATATATAAAGGGGTTAAGAGGCAAGATAAAAACGGCTCTCCTTTTTTTGACAAAACAGCATAGATATGATAGAATTATATTTGCTAGAAAAGAAATTCTCTTTTAATTGACAAAAAAAGTATTTTTTGAGATAATTTTATTGTATGAGAGGTGATTAAATATGAAAGATAGAATTTCCCTTACAATGCAAGACATTTTAGAAAAAGAATTTAAAATTGATGCCAGAGGATATCGTCTTCAAGAAGTCGATAAGTTCTTAGATGTAATCATCAAAGACTATAACGAATACAATAATATTATAAGAGCCTATGATAAAGAAAGAAAACAATTACTTGAAGAAAATCAAAGATTAAAGAATGAAGTTAGAAACCTAAAATCAAGTATTGAAGCTGCCAAAATAGGCGAAAAAGAAATAACAAATATTGATTTATTAAGAAGAATTTCACAACTAGAAAAAATAATTTTAGGAAAAGAACAAGAATAATATATCTGGGTAAATGCTGCACATTAGTGTAGAGGAAAGTCCATGCTCGCACTATCTGCGATGATAGTAGTGTTTGTGCTTAGGGAAAAAATAACCTAAGGCAGGAAACTGACGGCTCATCTATTACCTAAGGAGTACTATGGTAAAAGATGTATAAAAGTGCCACAGAGACGAGTCTATTTAGAAATAAATAGAATGAAACGAGGTAAACCCCACAAGCGAGAAACCCAAAATATGGTAGGGGAACCATCCAAGGAAAAATGAATCTGAGGAAGGATGACTTATGTCATAGATAAATATTTACCGCCTAGTAATAGGTACAGAACATGGCTTATAAGATTTATTATTATTAAGGAGTATTATGAAAAATATTGGAATAAAATTAAAGACGAAAAGGGAAGAAAATGGTCTATCTGTTGATGAAGTAGCAGAAGATTTAAAAATGCGTCCTAGTCAAATAACAAGTATTGAAGAAGGAAAACTAGAAGATTTCAAAGATGTCTTCTATTTAAAATATTTTATACGTGATTATGCAAAATATTTGGGATTAGATGGAGAAAAGATGTTAGATGAATTTAATGAGTATTTATTTGATATGACATCAAAGATACCAGTAAATTTAATTGAACAAGCTAAAAAAGAAAAAGAAGAAGAAAATATAGCATCACCTTATACTAAAGAAAAGAAAAACAATATAAAAGTTCCCAAAATAGTAATTGGTATTGTAATTTTAGTAATCGCTATAATAATAGGATATATTATAATAAGTAATCATAAAGGAAATGATTTCCAAAGTACTAATATTACTTATAATATAAGGAGATAAATATGAATAAAGCAAATAAAATAACAATGTCGAGAATAATAATGTCAATTGTTATAATAATAATATTATTATTTCCTTTTCATGAAATAGGAATAGATTTTCCTACATTCTTAGTAAAAGGTAAACTAGTTATCGATTTAAAATATATTATCGTAGGATTTTTATTCATAATCGCAGCCTTAACTGACTTTTTTGATGGTTATGTAGCTAGAAAAAATAATATCGTAACCGATTTCGGTAAAATGATTGATGCTATATCAGATAAATTACTTACAAATTCAGTATTAATAATATTAGCTTGTGAAGGAAAAGTAAGTACAACAGTAGCAGTAGTTATCATTATGAGAGATATAATTGTAGACTCAATAAAAATGGTAATAGGTAATAAAGGACATGCTGTTGGAGCAATATATTTAGCTAAAGTAAAAACAACCCTTTTAATGATAGGTATAACATTAACATTATTCTATAATTTACCATTTGAATTAATACCGCTAAGAATATCTGACTTCCTACTTGCCGTAGCAGCCATTCTATCAGTAATAACAGGAATAAAATACTATATGATGGCTAAACCCTATTTAACAGAAAGATAATATTGAGAGTAGAGTAATCTATTCTTTTAATTTATAAAAAAATACGAACAAATGTATGAAAAGGTATTGACAGAATAAAAAAAGTATTGTAAAATTAGAATGTAATTAAGGAAAGTGTATGAAAAGGAGAGGAAAATAATGGCAAAAACAGTCGAAAAAGACGATGCACTTAGCCAGGTATTGGCAGATATTGAAAAACAATTTGGAAAAGGAGCAATAATGAAACTTGGAGAACAAGAACATAAAGAAGTAGAAGTATCTCCTAGTGGAAGTATTAGTTTGGATATTGCTTTAGGAGTAGGAGGCTACCCTAAAGGAAGAATAATAGAAATATATGGACCAGAATCATCTGGTAAAACAACATTTGCATTACATGCAATCGCTGAAGTACAAAAAACAGGAGGAAGAGCAGCGTTTATTGATGCCGAGCATTCATTAGATCCCGTATATGCTCATAATTTAGGAGTAAATACTGATGAACTATTATTATCACAACCAGATACTGGAGAACAAGCACTAGAAATTTGTGATGCCCTAGTCAAAAGTGAAGCTGTATCAATAATAGTAATAGACTCTGTAGCGGCCCTAGTACCACAAGCAGAAATAGATGGAGAAATGGGAGACTCACATGTCGGACTTCAAGCAAGATTAATGAGTCAAGCTCTAAGAAAATTATCAGGTTCAATAAATAAAACAAAAACAATTGTAATATTTATAAACCAATTAAGAGAAAAAGTAGGAGTACTATTTGGTAATCCCGAAACAACTCCTGGTGGAAAAGCCTTAAAGTATTATTCTTCAGTAAGATTAGATATTAGAAGAGGAGAACAATTAAAAGTAGGATCTGATGTTATTGGAAATAAGACTACTATTAAAGTAGTAAAAAATAAAGTGGCTCCTCCATTTAAAACAGCTACTGTTGAAATAATGTATGGTGAAGGAGTATCAAAAGAAGGAGAACTTTTAGATTTAGCAGCGGATGCCAGCATTGTCGAAAAATCAGGTGCTTGGTATGCCTATAAAGGAGAAAAAATAGGACAAGGTAAAGAAAATGCTAAAATATTCCTAAAGGAAAACAAAAAGATCGAAGATGAAATCGAAGAAAAGGTAAGAGAATACTATAATATTTCAACTACTAAGAAAAAACCTACTAAAGAAGTAAAAGAAAAGAAAGAAATAGAAACTAAGGAATAAACATATTCCTTTTTTCATATACATATGATAAAATAAAAATGGTGGTTAATTATGAAAACATGTTTGGTAATATATAATCCAAATTCAGGGAAATATAACAAAGAAGAAACTTTACCTAAAATAAAAAAAGTACTTGAAGATTATAAATATCAAGTAGATATCAAAGAAACAGAATATAAGTCTCATGCTACAGAAATAGTAAGTACATGTGATCCATATAATCTTGTAATATCAATAGGAGGCGATGGTACTTTTAACGAAGTAATGACTGGAAATTTTATGAGGAAAGATAGACTCGTACTATGTCATTTACCATCAGGTACTACTAATGATATCGGAGCTATGTGGGGATATGGAAAGAATATAATATCAAATTTAAAACTAGCCTTAAATGGTAAAATAAAAAGAATCGATATGTGTACCATTAATGGAAAACCCTTTGTCTATTCAGCAGGATTTGGTAAATTTATGACGATTCCTTATGAAACACCAAGAAAATTAAAAAAGAGACTAGGTCATCTTGCCTATATCAAAGAAGGAGTAAAAGATTTCTTCAGAAAAGTAAAACTATGCGATATAACATATACTATTGATAATAAAGAATATCGTGGACTATTTTCTTTTGCCTTAATAACCAATGCCAATAGAGTAGCGGGAATAAATAACTTCTATAAAGATATTAAATTAAATGATAATAAATTCGAAATATTAATGTGCAATATAACTCACTTAAGAGATATCGTCAAAACATTATACTTTTTTGCTAAATATGATGCCAGTAGAATACCAGGATTTTACTTCTATAAAACCGATAATTTTAAGTTTATATTTAATACTCCAATAAAGAAACCATTATGTGTCGATGGAGAATCTCTAGATGATTTATCTGGTGAATACACTATTAGAATAGATCATGATGTCCATGTATTAATGCCATCTAAAAATATTAAAGATTTATTTATTAAAGAGTAAAAGTAAAAAAGTTCGTTAATCTTGTTGAAAAATAACAAAAAATGTTGTTTAATATATATGTAAGGAGGAAATAATAATGAATTTTGAAAATAGTTATGATAAAATTGCCAAAGAATTTAGTGATGACTCTGAAATAGGTGCTATAACATTTAGTGATGATCTTAAAAGTTTTTTATCAAAAAATATTAAAAATATAAGTTTTTCTTGCCACAATGGAAATAAGGATACTTTTTTAGAATATATCCCCGATGAAGGACAATCAATAGAACAAGGTTATGACTTCTTCTATTCTAGATATTTGGGGGACCGCCTTGTATTTGTACCAAAAAATCAAGAAAGAATGTCCAATATTGTTGACAGAAGGGATTCTGTCTTGCAACTTAATATTTATGGTAATGAATATGGAGAAACTAAAATAATAAAAGAATACATTAATAATAATGGAGCATTTAGTGAGGATTATGATATAGATGAAAGAAAAATTGTAACAGAAGTCTATAATATTAATGATGCTTCAAGACTATACCATGAATTTGATAAAGAATTTACGTATCCTTTCACTAATCAGGCAGCTACAATACTATATCGCTTTAGTGATGAACTTGAACCTATGCTAAAGATAGAGGCACGAGTTCGTGGTAAATTTTTTGTTATCGATGCAGGGGATGAACATGTTGTAATTCCACGTGAAGATAGTATGACATTATATTCAGTTTATTATGATTATATGGTAAGCAAAGGATACTATTTTGCTGATGATAAACAAAAAAACATCAAGAGATAAAGATTTTTAAAAGTAAAAAAACGATATTTAGAAAATTAAAGGCAATATCGTTTTTTATTATACTTAACAATTAATTATATCTATCAATAATATCTCTCGCAGCTACAATACCAGTAGCAGCAGCAGTAACAATATTACCTGCTTTACCAGCCCCATCGCCTATAAAGTAGATATTATCATTTTCTAACTTAAATTTGTTATTCGTTTCAATTTCATTACTAAAGAATTTAATCTCAGGACCATATAATAAAGTATCATCATTATTAACCCCTGGAATTATTTTATCTAGAGTTTCTAAACCTTCTAAAATATTTGTAATTATTCTATGAGGAAGTACTAGGGCAAGATCTCCCGCCACACAGTCTTTCAAAGTAGGCTCAATAAAACCTTTATTAATTCTATGCCATTCACTTCTTCTGCCACTTCTTAAATCCTTAAGACTTTGAATAATCGGTTTACCATCTCCTAGTACATTAGCTATTCTGGCAATAGATTCCCCATATAATCTCGTATTAGTAACAGGCTGTGTTAAAGTAACTTTAGAAATAAATGCAAAATTAGTATTATTACTCTTTATTTCTTTTAGAGCATGACCATTTACACAAATAAAACCATAATAATTCTCTTTAGCAACAAATCCACCAGGATTAGTACAAAAAGTTCTAATCTCATCACCATATGTTTTCGTCTTAATAAAGATTGTAGGATCATATATAACATTAGTAATATCTTCCATAATATCTTTTCTAACTTCCACTCTAACACCAATTTCAATACTTTGTGATAGGTAAGGAATATTATATTTATCTGCTAATTCCTGTATCCATTTAGCCCCCGTTCTACCAGGAGCAACAACTACATTACTTGCTTTAATAGTCTCTTCTTTACTACCATGTTTATAAGTAATTACATGTTCATCACTATTAATTGTTTTAATATCACTTACATCACATCTATCTAAAAGAGTAACACCTTTTTCCTCTAAGTAATTGCATATTCCTTGAATATATTCTGGTAAATGATCAGAACCAAGATGCTTTTGTTTAATAATTAAAAGTTTAGCACCAGATACAGCAACTTTTTTCTTTATCTCATTAGCTTCATCCATATTACTAGGATAAACTTCTGCATCCATTTTAAACTTTGTAAATATTTTTTCAACATCATCAATTAATTTATAACTTTCTGATTCCGACATATATTTAGTTAAATCACTCTTACCAAGTTTAGGAATAAAATTAAGTTTACCATCAGAAAAAGTACCAGCCCCACCATAACCAGAAAGAATTGCACAAGGATTACAATTTTGACATTTAACACCCTTTTTATTCATAGGACATACTCTAGATGATACTTTAGAACCATTATCTAGAATACATACCTTTAATTTATTATTCTTTGTAATTAATTCATAAGCCGTAAATAACCCAGCAGGTCCAGCTCCTATTATAACAATATCGTATTTCATTTATTACCTCCAATATAATTTTATCATACAAGAAGGTAGAAATAAATAAAAAAATAATAATTTTACACTTTAAAGAAATAATAAATATAGAAAGGACTACTATGAAAAAATATAATATATATCCATATCATACTGATTTAATAATTGGTAAAAAGAAGATAAAATTAACTAATAATATAGAAGTAGTAGAGGATTTCCAAAATAATTATATTTATAAAACAATTATCTTTAATACCACTAGTAATAAACTAAAAGATATATTAAAAAATGAACTAATTAATTTTACTAAAGAAATAAATATTAAACATCTTTTAATTATTGGTATAGGAAATGATAACTATACTTCAGATAGTATTGGCCCAAAAACCCTAAAACATATTAAAGTAAATTATGATATAGGAATTAATCCATATATTAAAGTATCAGCATTAGAACCAGGTGCTTATGGAGAAACAGGTATATTAACAGAAAAAATAATATCTAGTATTACAAAAGAAATAAAACCAGATATTATTATCTTAATCGATTCATATATAACTGATAATATTGATTATCTAAATAGAACAATTGAAATAAATAATAAAGGCTTATATCCAGGCTGTGGAATAAGCAGTATTAATTCAAAATTAGATAAAGAAAGTATTGGCATTCCAATCCTAGTAATAGGAGTACCTACCGCTATTGAAGTAAAATTCTCTAACAGTAATAAAAATTATAAACCATATCTATTATCTACTAAAGATGTTGATAAATATATAGATAATGTTTCTAAGTTAATCGGAGAGTCTCTAAATAATTTTATAAACTACTTATCAGAGTACCAGGATAATAATGACTAAGAATTTGACTATATGAATAACCATTTTTAGCCATACCATTAGCTCCATATTGGCTCATACCAACACCATGCCCGTATCCTCTTGTTGTAAAAGTAATACCATCTTCTTTTTTTTCAATATCAAAATCAGCTGATCTAAGCCCAAGAATATTTCTAAAATTAGTACCAGTATAAGTTTTATCTCCAACCATTATTGTTTTAACTCTATCACCATCTGTTTTATCAACAATACTAAATTCAGTATCAATATTTATTTCCATATCTAATAATGACGATAATTTATCATATGATAGAGTAGTACTAACTAAAAAAGAAGGATTTAAATTATCATACTGACTATCTACACTAACTAAATAAGGATAATAGTTTCCCCAACCATAAATAGAGTTTTCTGTTTTTCCATTACTCGTAGAATGATAAACAGCCTCTATATAACTACCATTATATGTTAAGTACATTCCTTTAGTACTAGAAACAGCATCTTTTACTTTATTATAGTAAGTATTAAAGTTACCTCCCCATATACTCCTCAACTGATTAACATCTTTATAGTTTTGTGTACTATTACTATCCGTTAATAATTTACCTTTACTCATAGCCTTTAAAGCATATGTCCTAGCAATAATAGCTTGTGCTTTTAAAGCTTCACTATGAAATAAAGCTGGCATTTCTGATGATACTACACCTGTGATATATTCTTCTAATTCAATCGTTTCCATCAAGCCATTAGATCTTTGAATAGTAATATAAGTATTATCATCTACTTCTTCAGGCTCTTCAATAACTTCTTCTTCGATTGGCTGAGTATTAATATTATCTTCTATAACATTTACACTTTGGTTTACACTTTGATTTACATTATTATTTATTACCTCATTAGTTACTTTATTTTCACTATTATTAACAACATCACTAGGAGTAGCCTCATTATCTATATCTACACTAACATCTTCAACATTAGTAACCTCAATATCAACATTGTCTTCAGTAGTATTAATTTCTTCATCATTAATAATGTCTTCTATATTAACTTCCGATGGAATACCAGGAATAATCTCTTGATATCTATCTTTATATGCATATGCTTTATATTTATCACTATTATAATCTTTATTTAGAATAATATTACCAAGTATTGAACCGCCTACTACTATAACAGCAGTAGTACCTGCAAAAGCTATTTTATTATCCTTAATAAATTTCTTAACATACTCTTGAATATTCTTATACTGTTTTTTTAAACCTTCTTTCGTAAACTCGCTATCTATATCAAAATATAAAAATAATACTTCTTCATCATTAACTTTTCTTATTTCATAATTAGTAATCATATTTTCACCAGTATTATTTTTTGTAATAATTGCTTAATTATTCACAAAAAGAATTATTAAAAAAATGAAATTTCTTAGAGAAATTTATTAAAATCTTATAATTTTTGAAAAAAATGTTGTATATATATTATAGAGAAGAAGATGTATGATGCTTCTTTTTTTGATGGAGGTGATTTACTAGTTTAACTTTTATTAAATAGAATAAATAATATTGACTTCAGTAATTATATAATCCTAGTGGAAAACCTAAAAAACTAATAAGTTAAAGTTGAAACAAATAGTCGATAGAAAGGAAGATTGATAAAATGAATGAAATAAAAGTATATACAGAAAAAGTTTTTGAGGATATAAAACATTTAGATGACAATGGTAATGAATATTGGCTAGCTCGTGAATTGATGCCATTACTTGAATATAGCAAATGGGATAATTTCCATAAAGTAATTAAGCAAGCCATGATTTCATGCGAGAATAGTGGAATTGACATATGTGAACAATTTCCCGAGGTCGGGAAATTATCAATAAATGTAAATGGTGGTCGAAGAAGAATAATAGACTATAAACTATCAAGATATGCATGCTACCTAATAGCACAAAATGGGGATTCAAGAAAAAAAGCAATTGCACTTGCTCAAACTTATTTTGCAATTCAAACGAGAAAACAGGAATTAAGCGAAAAAGAGTATAGTGAATTAACTGAAAATGAAAAAAGATTTTATCAAAGAAATTTAACTAAAAAGGGAAATCATTCTTTAAATATTGCTGCTAAAAAGGCAGGAGTTAAGAATTTTGACAAATTTCACAATTTTGGATACAAAGGATTATATAACGGAGAGACTGCAAATAATATAGCAAAAAGAAAAGGTTTAAGATATAGAGAAGACATATTAGACAATATGGGAAGCGAAGAACTTGCTGCCAATCTTTTCCGAATAACACAAACTGAAGCCAAATTAAAAAGAGAAAATATAGCTGGTGAAAATAACGCTAACAATGCCCATTTCACTGTTGGTAAAAATGTAAGAGAAGCAATTAAAAAGAATGGAAGTACCATGCCAGAAGAATTACCAACTCCAGATAAGAGTTTAAAAGAATTAGAAAGAGAGAAGAATAGAAGTATAAAGCAAATAATATAGTAGTCTTTATTTATATATTTACTATTTATAATTTAAAAAGGAAAAGAACTGAATAATTAAACCATTATTCAGTTCTTTAATAAATATTAATTGGTATTATTCTCTTTCTTTAATAAATAAATTAAGAAGAATGCCCACTATTGAAGCAAGGCTCATACCAGATATTGTAAGAGAAAAGTCTCCTTTTACTATACTAATAGCAGCACCACCTAAACCAAGTACTAACATTGAAGAAGCTACTATTACATTTTTATTTTTTTCAAAATCTACTTGATTCTTAATTAATACCTTTAACCCATTAACAGCAATAAAACCATATAGAAGTAGTGATACTCCCCCTAGTACTGCATTAGGTATTGTCTTAGCAATAGCAGTAAATTTACCTAAAAAACCAATTATTATCGATATAACAGCAGCTAGTCCTATTACTTTAACTGAAGCCACTTTTGTCATACCAACTACTGAAGTATTTTCACCATATGTCGTATTAGCAGGCCCGCCAAGAATACCAGCAACTAGAGTAGCGACACCATCTCCCATTAAAGTTCTATCTAATCCCGGATCTTTAATTAAATCTTTACCAATAATATTAGATAAAGATGTATGATCTCCAATATGTTCACACAAAGTAACAAGAGCAATAGGAGCAATAGTAATAATACCTGTAAAACTAATACTATAATCTTTAAAAGGAATTATAAATTTAGGTATACTAAAGAAACTAGCTTTTGATACTTCACTAAAATCAATCATACCTAGTATAGCTGCTAATATATAACCAGATATAATTCCTACTAAAAAAGGTATTATTTTAAAGAATCCTTTAGCTCTAGTCATTGTAATGGCCGTAATCAAAAATGATACAAGTCCGGTAACTATTACTTTCCAATCTATTGTTCCATTAGATAGACCAAGCTGTGATATAGCAGATGGAGCAAGTCCAAGTCCAATAATCATAATCATAGGGCCAATAACAATAGGGGGAAGTAGTTTTTCAAGCCATTCTTTACCGACAAATTTAATAATAATAGCAACGATAATGTAGATAAGTCCTACACACATTACTCCTGTCATTGCTCCTGATATTCCACCTTTTAAATATGCTGCTGCTATGGGTGTAATAAAAGCAAATGAACTACCCAAATAAACGGGTGATTTCTTTTTCGTACACAATATATAAATAAGTGTACCAATTCCTGATGTAACAAGTGCTACAGGAATAGTAAGTACTTCAGTGCCAGCAGCACTATTAACTAGTATTGGAACAAGTATTGTTGCACCAAACATTGCAAATACATGCTGGAAAGCAAGTACAATCCATTTCCCAATAGGGGGCACTTCATTAACATCATAAAGCATTTTTTTCTTTTCCATTTTATCCTCCTTCTAAGTAAAAAACTACAAAAAAAGAAAGTATATCTAAAAAATATACTTTCCAAAAAATAAAACAGAAATAAGAAAATAAACACCCATATTATAAGCAGCATCTATAACAATAAGTTGTTTAATCTTATTTCTATACCTCATAATTTTTTACTCCTATTAAATAATAATATAGTTTTTAATATTTGTAAATAGTTTTTATCTATCTTTTTAAAAAAATATGTTATATAATAATACTCATCAAGGAGGACTATTATGTCAAATAAAGATATGCTAGATAAAATACAAAGTAATAGTTTAGGCTTAAAAAAAATAAATATTATAAATATAAAAAGTGTAGATGAATACTTATTCATAGAATTAGATAATAATCAAAAAATATTAACAAATGGAAAAGAGGTATATGATGTCTCAGAGTATAATCATTTATGCAAAATAATTACAATGGAAAATAGATTGTGTGCGGTATTAACGAAAGGATATTCCACTTACGTTATTGATTTAAACACTAAAGAACAATTATTTGCAGATATCAATGCCCAGCATGTTAGTAAAGAAGATGAAAGAACATTACATATAATTACGAGAACAGGAAAAAGAAATATCAATATATATGATATTAAAACAAAAAAGTATTTACCTGTCCCTGAGAATTACGAATATGAAAATGCTTTAGGAAATAACTTATATGTATTTAGAGAGGATAGAAAAGCAGACGAATTCTTATCACTAAAAAGATGTATAATAAATGCTGATGGTAAAACTATTTTAGAAAATATAGAAGGGTATATAGTAGAATTTGATGATAATCACTTTATAATCAAAAATGAAAATGAAATACAAATAATTAAAATTGGTAAAGACGTAAATAAATATGTACTTAATAAAACTGATAACATGATAGCTGCTCCTGAATATCATAATGGCAAAATTATTATAATGGAAATTGGTCTATTAAAAGTATATAATCTTGATTTTGAATTAATAAATGAATTTGAAATAAATGAATTAGATTCAGTAAATGAATATGAAATGATAGGAGAAACATTAAAAATAAGATTGCCATATAAATTGGATGGAAAAAATAACTTTAAGGAAATATTTATTAATATAAATAGTGGTAAATCAATATCCCATCTTCGTATAAATGGATACCCATATTGGAATCATGAAACAGTTGTAGGCCAAGATAGTATTAAAGAAGATGATGACAATAATAAACAAATAGATTATCATTTCTATGATGCCAATTTAAATGAAAAATTTACTATTAAAGGAAACTATTGCCGCGAAATTAATGATAGTTATATATTCGAGGTAGGAACATATATCGATAATAAAAATATAAAAAGAAAATATATTAATACAAAGACAAATATAGTAAAAGAATGTGTATATGATATTATTCGTTTCCTTCAAAAAGGTTGTGGATATGCTTTTAATACTGTAACTGACATGATTGATATTGTAGATGAAAACTTAGATGTTATTATAGCAAATATTAATTATAAAAAACTAAAAATAACAAAAAGTTACAGCGCTATAAGTGAATTTAGATACTTTGTTGTAAACAAATATGTTTGTATAACAATGTATATTGATACCGGTGAACCATATAGTCTATGTAAAAGAATTATTCAAAACGCAAATGGTGATATTATATTAAACTCAACAAACCATAGGTGTACTGCTATTGGTGACTATATTCAAATAACAAAAGATGGAGAAAGCAAGTATCTGAATACTACAACAGGACAAATTGGAACACTTAGTATAGAAGTACCTGTTGATGATAAAGGTATGATTAATTTAAAAGAAATTAACATTAATAATACATTATCAATGCAAAATCCTAAAAAATTATTGTTACAAAAAAAAGATGATTAGAATAAATCAAAATCATCTTTTTATTATTATTTAGACTTCCTTTTTTCTGCTTTTTTTAGTATTTCAGTTAAAAAAACATATTCAGGAGAATCTTCTTCAATATCTTTTAGACTTCTAATTTCTCCATCCATAAGTCTTACATTAGTACTATTTATATTATTAGAATGAATATCTATAAGAGAATAATCGCTATTCATAAAAGAAATTTGACTTTGATCAAAATTTAATTCTATTCCTATTCTAAGATAACCATCTAATTCTTCAATAAAAATTAAAGCACCATTACGCTTACCATTATTATATTTATCATATAAAGTTGTAAGTGACTCTCTTAACTCATTTAATAAATCTTGTTTACTATTATCCATAAAAACCTCCAAAACATCATGAATTTAAAATTCAAAACACAAAATATAAAAATCCTTGAAATTCAAGGAATTAATAACATAATGGTGGAGTCGAGGGGATTCGAACCCCTGTCCGTAAATAAAGCTATTTAACCTTCTACAAGATTAGTAGATTATTAATTTCATAAGTAAATAGACAATCTACCATCAAATTTACTTACTAGTTTATAGTTATTCATTATGAAGTCTAAACATAAATCATAATATAGTCTGCTTTATAAGTCCCTATTAATTCTCACAGACAAAGAATTAGAGGAACCTGTTGCGGCTTTAAACTAAGCAAATGCAACAGCGTTTCTATAGCTGTTTCCAGTTATGTTTAATTTATCCCCGTTACGTGGAGAATAAGCGTCTTGCTAGCTAAACACTAATATTTCCGTCGAAGCCAAAAACGACCCCATGCACATAGAATTATATCAAACAAGTGTTCTTTTGTCAATTTTTTATCGCAAATTTATTGTATTATTTCAAAAATTAATGTATAATTACCTTAGATAAAAATAGGAGTGAGATAATGAATACTAATAATAATAAAAATATTGACAAAAACTATTTTGGCGTAAGGCACTATAACGTAAAAATAGTAAAAGAAAAAATAAGCCCCATAAGATTTATAATCAATGTAATATCTTATGCTGTTTTTATGTGGTTAATACTAATAGGTATAACATTACTTATCTATATAGCAGATACTAAAATAAGAGCGGCTAAAGGAGATTTTACACCACCAAAATTTAATGCTTATGTCGTATTAACAGGTTCAATGTTACCGGAAATAGAGCCAAAAGATGTCGTAGTAACAAAAAAAATAGACGGAAAAGACTTAAAAGTAGGAGATATTATAACTTTTATCCCATCAGACTCTAGAATATCAAATATCATTGTAACACATCGAATTCTAAATAAATATTATGATGCTACTACTAATAAATATACATATCAAACCAAAGGGGATGCCAATAATACACCAGACTTTACTCTAGCAGAAGATTCTAATGTTATCGGTAAAGTAATATTTAGAATACCAAAAGTAGGATATATACAAGAATTACTAGCAACAAGAGGAGGATTAATAATCGTTGTATTAATCCCTGCATTAGTAATATTATCTTATGACATCATGAGATTAGGAAAGAATATAGCAAGAGGTAAGAAGAAAAAAACAAAAACAGTAGTAAGAGGGTGATATAAATGTCTAAGACAAATAAATTTCACGTAAAAGAAATAAAAGATGAAGTAAATGTAACCGTCGAAGAAGAAAGAAAAGACCATTCACCCTTTTATCTTTTACTCAAAAGAAATAAATGGTTATGGTATGTATTATTTCTTTTACTTGCCTTAATAATATCTATAATTACAATATATGCTATAAGTAAGAATTTAGGTTCATCAACAAAAGTAGAATACGATACAAGTGGAGTATTAGTAACATTTGATGAAGGAAATAATAGTATTCTAAATGGTGTACCAATAACCGAAGCCTATGCATCTAAATTATTCGATACAGAAGTAACAAATGAAATAAATAGAGGGGTTGTAATAAAAGTAAAAGAAGTTGCTTTTGAACTAGGAAAAATAATCTTTTACTCAGATAAAACAGCCTTAATAAAATATGATAATGGAAATTATGTAAAAGTAAAATCGTTAAATAATGATTATGGAGTAGACGATAATGGCATAATAAAAAGTGGAGCAGAAGCAAATAATATATCATATGAATCTAAAGATAATAATGATTTAGGAATAAAATTATTATATCTATCAGATGGAACAGTAGAAATAACTAAAAATAATATGGTATTCTTACTTAGAAATACCGATTTAACAAGTAATCCAGAAGAATTTTATACTAATTTAAGTGGAGTATCTGCTCCAATTAAAGAAGAAGGAAGTAAAATATATTATTCAGATGGAACCATAAAAGAAGATAACTATATAATCGTAGATGGAGAAAAACATTATCCTACTAAAGAAGAAACAATTCATGATAATATAAGAATAATATATTATGATAATGGTTATGCTGAAGTAATACAAGGTGATTTAGATATTATTGTTCAAAAAAGTGAACACATAAAATATGATGATAATATTTTTGAAATCGTAGATGGTACTAAAGAAGTAAACATAAAAGACTTTATCGATATAAAATCACTAGAATTAAATAATAAAAATAATAAAGAAATGAATTATATCATAGTACTAGAAGAAACAGATGATTATGCAAAACATAATGCAAGTAGAAGATTACCAAATGAATATGTAAATTTTAGTGTTTATCTAAATGGAAATAAAACAAATGGGACTTTAGTTAACAATATAAAAGAAGAATCAAAATATGAAGGCTTAGAACTAAAAAATAATACATATCTATTATATGAAGGAAAATTAAAATCATTAGAACAAGCAGATATAAAAATAGGATTATGGATAAGTTATGAAAACATAACTAATGAATACATGAATAGTGCATTTATTGGTACATTAAAAGTATACGTAGAAGAATAAAAGAAAGGTGATAATATGAAAAAAAGAAAGAAAGTATTATTAGGAATAATTATATCAATAGTATTAGCATTAACCGCTATTGTAATATTTTTATTATCATCTACTAGTGCACTATTTACACATAAAGATACAAATACAAGAAAAAATAACTATAATACCGGAATATTATCCATAACAGCAATATCTAAATCAGATACAATATCATTAGATAATACTCTTCCTATATCAGATGAACAAGGAGTAGCACAGGAACCATATATATTTACTATAAAAAATAACGGTAATGTTGATTATCAGTTTGATATCCAATTATTATCTACTACTGCTAACACATTTGACCCACAATATATCAAAATAAAAGTAGATGATGATGAAGTAACAACATTAAGTGCCTTAACAGATAGCAAAATAAAAACCAATCTAGTACTAGCGGCCCAACAAACAATAGATGTATCTTTAAGAGTATGGCTAGCAAGTAATACTCCTAATAGTCAAATAGGAAAAACATTTACATCTCAGTTAGTAATAAATGGCGTAGCAGTATCTCCTACAACTAATTATGGAGTATCTGCTGCTGCATATATAACAAATCTATATAATAATGCTACTAAAACAGCAGTAACAAATAATAATATTGACTATAACTATGCAACATCAGTATCCCTAATGAATGATAGACTAGGAGGTACTACTAAAGACTTAAATGCTGGTAACATTCGTTACTATGGAGCATCTCCTAATAATTACATATACTTTAACTGTAGTGATTATTCAAATCAAACAAGTGAAACATGCGAACAATGGCGAATAATTGGTGCATTCGATAATATGATTAAGATAATAAAAAATGATACAGTAGATAGTCTAGCATGGGATAATAACAACTCTAACAACTGGGTAAATTCTTCTCTTAATAATTATTTAAATAGTGGTAATTATTGGACTGCAAATTTAAATGATAAATCAAAAGCCATGATAGCGGATATAAACT
Organism: uncultured Caryophanales bacterium; assembly: GCA_946611235.1. Classification (GTDB taxonomy): domain Bacteria; phylum Bacillota_I; class Bacilli_A; order RF39; family UBA660; genus CAG-302. The sequence continues at coordinate 21,377 of CAMODE010000005.1, forward strand.
GGAATTTAGGCGCATCACACAATCCATCATCTGATTTTTCAAATAATTATTACGAATCGGAAAAAACATATCAAAATTATTCAGGTGTCAAAACTTGGAATGGTAAGATTGGTTTAATTCACATTTCTGATTATGGGTACTCAAGTGATTTTAATATTTGTACAGCAGCATTAACAAGCTTTGATAGTATTTTAAATTGTGCTAATAGTAATTGGATATTTAATTTGCCCAAAAATCAAGATAGTAAACTTTTGACTCTTGATGGCTCATATGATAGTCAAAATAAAATATTTGAAATTGATTATGTAAATGGAAATGTTGGCTACAATGAAATAAATGCAAACTCACTCGGTGAAGTAAAACCTGTACTTTATCTAAACTCTGAGGTAAGTATAGCTTCTGGCACTGGTACAAGTTTAGATCCATATACACTTAGGTAGGAAGTACTTGGTAAATATTAAAAATAGAAAATGCTGGTATCAAAGTACTAGTATTTTTTAATAATTATCATATATTTAATTTAGAATCTTGATTTTGAACTTTTGTAATGATATAATTTAATTGTAAAAAAAATAGAAGACAGCCGGGAGAGAAGTGTTATGAAAAAGAAAGAAACAGAAGAAAAGAAAAAAAATATAAAGAAAGATATAAATATTGAGAAAAAAGATAATATTATAGACAAATTAAAGAAAAAAATTAAAGTTAAAGATAAAGAAAAAAATATTTTTAATTTAAAAGAAGTAATAATTATTATGATATTTTCTTTGTGTATAGGAATAGTCTTATGCTTTAGTTTATTTAGTATCCTAGCGGGTAAAAATTATTTTAAAGTTATTCATGACTTAGATAAGGTAATCGATACATATTATGCTATTGTAGATAATTACTATGGAGAATTAGACAAAAAATCTTTAGTAGAAGGTGCTGTTGAAGGTATGATATCCTCTGTAGGAGATTCATTTACTAGTTATGCAGATACTGATACTACTGAGTCTTTCAATGAAAAAATAAATGGTAGTTATGAAGGAATAGGATGTTCAGTAGCTACCAATATAGATGATACAATAGTAGTTGTCTCTGTCTTTGAAGATAGTCCTGCTAAAAAGGCTGGGTTAGAAGTCGGTGATATTATTCTTAAAGTAGATGGCGAAAGCTATGAAGGTAAAACTAGTACTGATATTTCTAAGTATATAAAAGATAGTGGTAAAGATAAAGTAGTACTTACTATTAAAAGAGAAGAAGAAGAAAAAGATATTACTATTAATTTAAGTAAAGTAGAAATACCATATGTAAATGGCGAAGTATTAGAAGCTAATGATAAGAAAATAGGATATATATCTATATCATTATTTGCAGGTACTACATATAAACAATTTGAAAATAAATTAAAAGAATTAGAAAAAGAGGATATTACTGGATTAATCATTGATGTTAGATCTAATTCAGGTGGTTATTTAACTTCTGTTACGGATATATGTAGCTTATTCTTAAAGAAAGGTAGTATTATCTATCAGTTAGAAGATACTTCTGGTACTGTTAAGAAAAAAGATACTACTAAAGAAAAAAGAACATACCCTGTAGCGGTCCTAATCAACAAGGAAAGTGCATCTGCCTCAGAAATACTTGCCTCTGCTATTAAAGAAAGTTATAAAGGATTAGTCGTTGGTACTAATAGTTATGGTAAAGGAACAGTGCAACAAACTAAGAAATTATTAGATGGTAGTATGATTAAATATACTACTCAAAAATGGTTAACTCCTGATGGTAACTTTATCAATGAAGTAGGAGTAACTCCAACCAATACCATAGAATTATCTGAAGAATATTTTGAAAATCCAAGTAGAAGTACAGATAATCAGTTACAAGAAGCATTAAACTTACTTACAACTGATAATGAATAAATAGATTGATACAGTTATTTGTATCAATTTTTATATAAAAAAACATATACTTTATTGGTGATATATGTGATAGTAAAATGTAATGATAAAGAAAAAGGATTACTAGCAAGACTTATGAGAGCAGAGGCCAAAGGGGAAGGTAATCTTGGTATGCTAATGGTAGGTAATGTATGTTTAAATAGAATCATATGTAGTTGTTTAACTTTTAAAGATATAAGAACAATTACTGATATGGTCTTTCAAAATCCAGGAGGTTTTTCTGGAACAAAGAGTCCTTTATTTAATGGTAATGCAACTAATAGTGAATTATATCTCGCTGAACGAGTTTTAAAGGGCGAATACTATCATCCTGCGACTAATTCTTTATGGTTCTATGCCTGTAAAAAAGATGATACTTGTGCTAATACTTGGTGGAATCAAGATTTTGCTGGACAATATAAAAATCATTGCTTTTATGAACCATGTATAGGTATATGTAAGGAGTTAAGACCATGATAAATATCTTAAAAGGATTTATTATTGGTATTGGTAAAATAATTCCTGGAGTATCCGGAGCAATACTTGCTATATCAATGGGAGTATATGATAAAAGCATATACTATATAAATAACTTTAAAGATAATAAAAAAGAAAGTATCAAATATTTATTACCACTAGGTATAGGAATAATTATATCTATTATCTTTTTTAGTAAAATAATTAACTTTTTGTTAGATAAATATTATGTAATTACAATGCTTTTTTTTATAGGATTAATAATAGGTACTATTCCATCTATAACAAAAGAAATAAATAAAAAAGACTACTATCTAATAATAATATCTTTTATTATCTTTCTATCTCTATCGTTACTAGGAGTAAAAAACACCTATATTATAAAAGGAAATATTATTGATATAGTAATATTCATAATATCAGGATTTATGGAAGCAATAGGAACAGTAGTCCCAGGAGTAAGTAGTACAGCCTTATTAATGACAATTGGTACATATAAAATAATCATATCATCTATAGCTAATATAACTAATTTAAAAATAATTGTACCATTTATTATCGGAACTATACTAGGATTATTAATCATCGTAAAAATAATTGGCTATTTATTCAAAAAATATCATAACAAAGTATATTCCGTAATACTAGGATTATTATTATCTACTATTGTAGTAATGATGATAGATACCTTTAAATATCAAACAACTATGTTAAATATATTTATAGGAATAATATTAATGATAATAGGAATATATATATCCAGTATATTTGAAAAATAAAAAAGACTTACAAGAGTCTTAAATATCAAATGGTGACCAGTATGGAATTCGAATCCATGAATGCTGCCGTGAAAGGGCAGTGTGTTAAGCCACTTCACCAACTGGCCATAAAAATGGTGGGCCTGAATGGACTTGAACCATCGACCTCACGCTTATCAGGCGTGCGCTCTAACCACCTGAGCTA
>CAMODE010000006.1 GCA_946611235.1 uncultured Caryophanales bacterium
AAAAATAGTATTATAAACATAAATTGATAAATATATATTTGAGCCTAAACTTAGCAGCTAAGACATGCCACTGCTAAATTTGTTAATATTGAAAATTTGAATTAATAATATATTGAAAACTTGAATTATTAGTGATACAATATAATTGATCTATAAGGTCAAGGAGGAATATAATATGAAATATTTAATTAAAGGTTATCAACACTACACAAACGAAGTGCTAACTAGCACAGCTGATTCAGAAGAAAAAGCTGCAAAGTTCGCAGCTTATATGTTGGCCCTACCAAATGTTTACAAAGTTGAAATAGTTAAAGGATCTAAGTAATGTTTGATATATTATTAAATAAGATAAGGGAAGAAAGTAAATTATGGGCCGAAGAACAGTCCCTATATCGTAGATTTCTAGATCGTGCAGATATAGATGAATCTAGAGAAGAAGAAATACTGTTTTGTCATGGCGCTTGCGCTGCTATTGTTAGAGAGCTTAAAGAACTGGAGGAAGATATAGTGAATTATAAAAGCAAATACCAACAATATTATATTTATACTGAAGAGAAAGAAACAAATGGAGAGAAGTGGACTAGATTCTATACTCTTCTATTCTTAGTTGTTAAAGGAGAAGAGGGAGTAGGATTACAGAGAAAGTATGTAAATGTAAAGATTAATCCACTAATTGATACAACTCCTTATAAAGATGGAGGATTATTTACATTAGAAATTGGTAAATACAGTTTGCCACTGATCTATGAAATAAAGAACTTAGAGAATGGCAAGAAAGAATATCCTTGTATGTATATACATGAGATAGCAGCTTATACTAAATTGGAAGGAGGTAAATAATATGCTTAATGAATTTTTTGATTTAGAAGAACTACTAACTGCTGCAAAGCTTGGAGTAGAAGATGAGGACCAGGAAGAACAGCTTGATCTAAGATTCAATAGAATATTTGATTTAATATTTAATTATGAATCTTTAATTAAAGATTTAAAGAGATGGCACATGCTTCTATCTTTAGATGGTATGAATACTAAGCACCAGGTTCTAGTAGATATTGAAGAGAAATTGGAGAATTTCAAGAATGAAGAAGTTTAATTTAGAATTTGATAATGTTATTAAGAACAAAGAAGAATTAATTAATCAATTAGAATCTTTAAAGGAAGAAGCTATTTATATGTTAAAATGTCCTAATCATGATGAGATATTTCAAAAAGATTTACACGCCTTAAGAATAGTTATTACTTTTTTAAAGGAGGATAAAATAAAATGATATTGTTTTATAGTAAGAGGCACAAATTAGTTAAATCGTTTGAAAAATGGTGTAAAGAAAATAATGCAGATGAAAATGATAAAGTCAATTTAGTTACTTGGTTACATCTAATGGATTTACTAGATGTTGATAAAGTAGAAAAATATTTAAAGGATAAGAGTGATTAAATATGAAAAAAAGTATTGAAGATTTAACACTAGGAGAACTTAGAAAGTATTGTGAAAAAGTTGAGCCTTGGGCTTGTGAAATGTTATGTATTTTACCAGCAGCATTATGTAAAATTTGTGATAATGAAGTAAAAAAAGTTATGAAATTAAAAATAGATTTGGAGGAAAACGCTGATGATTAAATTAGAAGATTTTATAAATGCACTTTCAGAAAATACAAGAATAATGATTTTTTCTGATAGAGACGTAGATCAAATTTTATTTGGTGGATTTAAAGAAGATATGTCAAGCTTATTCTTAGGCCTATATGGTAAAGATGAAGTTATTATGATTAGAACTATTTTTAAGGATTTATGGATTAAGATTAAGGAGGTATAAAATGGAAGATTTAGAGAAATGTATGCAGATAGAAGAATGTCCTAATTGTTTTGCAAGAACCGAACAAGGTGGCTGCAAGATTCTAGTTAATACTAGATTTGAATTTAAGAAATGTCCCTTTTATAAATTAAGGGACCAAGTTGCCACTGATTTAGAAAAATATAAAATATTTAGAGGTAAGCAATGTTAAAAGAATTAAATGAAAGATCATTAGAAGAAAATAAGAATACAATTAATGAAATAGTTAAATGTTACTGTATGGGATTTACGCTTGTTGAAATAGCAAGAATGTTTCATATAACTTATTACAAGGTTCGTAGAATATTAATCGACAATGATATAAGAATAAGAAATAGACATGAAAAAATTTAGGAGGTAATATCATGAAGAAGTATGATGACTACTTCCTCACTGCCTTAGCCTTAAGTTGTAACATTGAATTTATTTCAGGCAAATATTTCTATAATAAGAAAGAAATAACTAACATAGATAAGTATTTAGGTAAGATTTATTATGATAAAACTAAAAAAATGGTAAATGAAAAAGATTTAAAATACTTAAAAAATGGTATAATAAATAATCCAACCACAAATGAAAATGAATTTTGGTATAGACCATTTATCATAGATGAAGCTTTAGAAATGATTAATAACGGATATAAGCCACTTAAATGTCCTTTTCCGTTAGAAGATAAACAGTTATTAATTTTATATATTATGTTATTTAGACCAGAGCAAGAAGTATTTTTTATTACAACTGGAATAGGTGGTAGTGGTAAATCAACATTTTTAAATATCATTACACAGTTGTTTGAAAATGATGTAGCTTCTACTCCTTTAGGAGATTTAGGAGATAAGTTCATATTAGCTGAAGCATTAAAGCATAGATTAATAGCTTCAGATGAGCTAGGAACAGGAGAAGTTAATTTACCTATTTTAAAAACTATTGTTTCTAAACAAAGAATCCAGGTAAATGAAAAGTTTGGTGCAACTTATACAACTAGAGCTCAAAGCGTATTATTCTTTTGTTGTAATACTGCTCCAAAGTTAGATATATCAGATACAGGAACATTAAGAAGAATAGTTTATTATTCAAGAAATACAAAAATAAATAATCCTAATCCGAATTTTAAATCTAAGAAATATACTCATGAAGAATTGATTGATTTTATATGTTGTGCTTATGAAGTGGGCCAATGGCTTTATGATGAAGAAAACATAGATAGATGGAAAGATGTATTTAAGCTAGAGACTAATGTATATTTATGTAACTCTAATTCTATTGGATTGTATTATAAGAATTTTATAAAAAATAAAAACGGTTTTATATCTTATGCTGATTACAGAGATTTTTGTAAAGACAACGGATATAAGCCATATTCAAGACAAAGGTATGATGAAATATTTGAGTGGATTAAAGCTAATTATGCTGACGAAGAAATGCTAATTAATGCGCCTAAACTTGCAATACCATTTTAAGGAGATTATAATATGTTTAAAGGTAAAAAAATAGTTTATGTCTTTGATGTAAAAGAGATGAACGATCATATTAATTTTTGTTTAAATTACCGAGTAGAAGCTCCTAGTGAAGCCTGGGCGAGAGAACAAACTAATCCACAACTTTATTACACCTTAGAAATTAAATACACTAGAATTATATTGAGATACACCTATCTAACATATACCGAGTATATTTTTCAACTAGATGGTTCAGAACATAGTCAAACTGTTTCAGGTATGAGAGCCTTTAATACTTTACAAAGAATGAGCCATAAAGGAGTTCCTGATTTAACTAAAAATGAAGTATTATTTGATAATAAATATAATGAATGGAAAGTAGGAAATATTGGTGGATTAATTTATTTTAATCCTAATCATATTGGAGAAAGATTAGATAACTGCTATGAGTATGATATGAATAATGCTTACAGCTGGGCTATGGAACAGCCAATACCTAACACTAAAGTTATGCCAAGAACTATGGATAAAACTAAAAAAGGAGAAATAGGATTTAGAGTAGAACAGCGTGGCCTTAGTGAAGATATGTGTTTATATGCAGTATTTGAAGAGGGAGTATATTGTGAATATATTTATCCAGCCATAGAGAGCCCTTTTATAAAATTTGCAAAACATTTTTATAAAATGAGAACTGAATCTACTGGAAGAGATAAAGAAAAATATAAACAAATGCAAAACTATGCAATAGGATATATCAGAAGAAAAAATCCATTTATACATAGTTGTATTTTAAGTAGATGTAGATATTACATTGAAAGTTTAGTAGATGATAATACATTGTATTGTAATACTGATTCAATAATATCTTATGGAAAAAGACCAGATATAGACGCTTTAATTAAAAATGAAATTGGAGGCTTTAAGATAAAGCATAAAGGCCAATTTGCTTATAATGGTAGTGGCTATCAATGGAATAAAGAACAGCCAAGTATTAGAGGTAGATCTAAACAATGGTTTAAATCAGCTTATCCAAATGGATTTGATATTCTTACTGATACACTTCCATTTATTGAAGCTAATATATATATCTATAATAAAGAGAAAGGAAGAATTGAGAGAAATGGCAGCACCAAGACTGAGAGCGAAGAAGAACAAATCATTCTATAAAAATGATTCAGCTTACATTGACGCAGTATATAGAAATAATAAGGCTTATATTGACTCACACATGCCACAAGAACTATTAGATAAAGGAGTAAGCCCTAAGGCTTTCTTTAGAGCTGAAGTTAATAGAGTTAAACAACAACTTAATCAGCAAACTGGTAAGAAGTTTACAATAAATAGAGCTATTAAAAGAGTAGCTAATAGTAAAATGTTAAATCCAGAGATGACTAATTCTGATATTAAAGCTAATAACTTTGAAAGCTTATTAAAGAAAGATTCTCAACGATATAGAGAATTTAGAAATAGAACTAGACAAAAAGGAAAGTTTACTAAGTTTGATTATACTAAAGTTAGCTTTGATGGTTATTATGTAGTAAATGGCAGTAATGCAGCAGTTTATTATTATGATGAAGATACAGTAATAATTGAATATAAGAGTCCACAACAAGGAACAGGTGCTTCTTATGAAGTAATGGATAAAGGAGCTTTCGAGCAGTCATTAGGCAAAACAATATATGGACCTTTTACTGCTAGAAGTATGAAAGATTATGCCTAGGAATAATACAGCTAATATAATAGAAGAATATAGAGCTAAAAAGAAACATGATGAAATAATGCAACACCTTAAAGAGCGTGAATGGTATGTTCTTAGAAGTTTGTTAGGTTACTGGTGGGCTATATTCTTCTTTCTACTAGGTGGACGTGAAGCTGGTAAATCTTATGCTGTAACTAATCAATTTTGTAAAGATTTTAAAGAAAAAGGAATCCCTTTTTATTGGTTAAGATTAAGTGAAACTTCGGCAAGAAAGTTATTAAATAATAATGCTGAAAAATTAGTAGATCCTGATTTGAGAAGAAAATATAATTTAGATTTAGTAACTAATGGCAATAATGTTTATAATGTTACTAGAAGAAGTAAACCTGATAAAAAAGGAAAAACAAAAATATTAGAGAAGAAGTTAATGGCTAGTGTATTTTCAATAGCAACTTTCTATAATGATAAAGGCTCTGGATTATTTGATAAAGATTTCTTAAAAGATAAAAATATGAAATATAATATATGCTTAGATGAAATGAATAGAGAAAAGAGTGAAAAGAACTCATTTGATATTGTTTATTCATTTACAAATCAATTAGAGAACTTAGTAAGATCAACTAAAGGAAGAATAAGAGTTATTTGTATTGGTAATACACTTGAAGAAGCTTCTGATCTATTATGTGCTTTTAACTTTATACCTGAAGAATTTGGTAGATATAAACTTGTTAAGAACAAGAAGAAGTTAGGAGAATATTTAAAGAAGTTAGAAAAAGTTACTAATGATAAAGAAAGAGCTAAACTAGATGAAGAATATAAAGATATTCCATTTGGTAAAAGAGCAGTAATAGAATATATAGAGCCAACCGAAGCCTACTCTAATAGAAGAAAAGGAACTATAGCTGATATTCTAATGCCAACTGCTTCTACATTTACAAATAAAATTGAGACTGATACAACTCTAGTTTTTAAGGGCCGTTGTAAATCTCCTCAACATGTGATAAAATTTACTAAAGACCAAAAGGACTGGTTTACTTTATGGGAAAATGGTTGTATAAGCCAATGGAACAAAGAGAACAAGCCAGCAATAGCTATGAGGCCTTATCTTGATGAAGTATATGATATGAAAATTATGACTGCGATAATGCAAAAGTTTGATTATCGTGCGTTTAGATATAAGGATTTAATTACTTTTAAAATGTTTCAGAAGAATATGAATCTTTTGAAGCCTAGAGGTAATTAGATATATACTTCTACGAGTTATACACATATATTTGATAAAATCCTATTAGCCGAGTGCTTCCGAAGAGGAACGGAAATAGGCCTAGCTTCGCACACTAGAATATCTCATGTGTAAGTTACCTATTGAAGCGAAGAATTACAAGTGTATATTTTATACACTTGTTTTTCATATATAGACAAATTGACAAAATTGTGCTTGTAAATTAGACAAAAATGTGCTATTTATAAATTATAAAAGGAGATAATATAATATGCAAGATGAAAATAAGCGTAGCGAGGAAACTGTAGTTGATAACACTGACTACATAACTGCCATTAAAGAGTTAAAAGAAAATAGTGTTAGTAAGGACAAGTATGACGCCCTTATGGCTGAGCGTAAACAGTTAATTGATTCGATTGTCAACGGACAACCTGAAATCGACCAAGAAGAAGAACCTGAACTTGAAAGTAGATTATATTACTACAAGAAATATAAAGAAAACAAGTTCAATAGTAATCTAGAGTATTGGGATAACTTGGTAAAGCTTAGAAAAGCAACAATCGCTGAATATGGTGCAGATCCAACAGTTACTGGTAATTATGGTTTAACACCAGACGGCCAAAAAGTAGATCCTGCATACGGAGAACCTGAAGCAATGGAACATTCTTTCGAGGTTATCGAAAATATGATTAATGAAGCTGATGGAGATCCTAAAGTATTTGACGCATTAATGCAGTCATCAATAAAATAAATTTTAAAATAAGGAGAAAAGAAAATGCCTACATTTACAGGTCAATTAAACGTCAATCATATTCAATCAGCTCTATATAATATGATTATTGCACAAGACATTATTGGTGGTTCAATTAGAGCTAATTATAACTTAGTTGATGAAGCTAAGGAAAATGCTGGTTTATACGGAGATACAAAGTTATACATTGATGTTCCTAACTTAACTCCAGTTGACTGGGTTCAAGATTCATCTGAAATGATTAATGTATTAAAATTACATAGACCAGGTGCGCCTAAGACTCAAGCATTAGTTATTAATGTATTTAAGCAAGTTGCTTTAACTAAAGATGATTATTTATCTAAGCAAGCTTTCGGAACTGAGGGAGCTTTCGTTCAATATCAATCAGTATTAGAGTCAAGATTAAATAAATCTAAAGAGGTTTACTTAAATAAGACTTATAATACATTTATTGGAACTGTTAGTGGCGAAGTTTCAGTAGAAGTTGATTTAGCTGCTGATGGTAATTCAGCTGGCGAGAATCTAGCTTATGCTATTGCTAATCTAGTAGATGATATGAAAGATTACAATACTAAATATACTGCTAACAAATTTGAAAGAGCATTTGGCGAAGATGAAATCGAAATTGTATGGAACAATGAATATATCAACGCTGTTAAGAAGATTGATTTACCATCTATCTTCCATAACGAAACTCTAGAAGCTGCTTTCGTTGGTAAGAAGTTACCAGCTAGATATTTCGGTGCTGCAAACGCTCATACAACTTCTCAAGCTGGAGATCGTGCAACACATGATTTATATTTAACAACAACAACTACAGGCGATACTTATGTTGCTGCTGGAGATGTAATTCCAACTGGTTTAACAATTACTGCTGGAGACGCTTATACTGTTGATTCTGATATTATTTGTAAAGTAATTACAAAAATGCCTCCAATGTTAGAAGCATTCTCAGTAGGAACAAGCTTCTTTAATTCAAGAAACTTATCTACTAACTTCTATTTAACATTCGGACATTCAACATTAGAAGCTTTAAAATCTGAAGCAATCGTAACTATTAAGAAAAAAGCTGCTACTGAATCTCAAGGCAATTAATCTATGTTAATAAGGGGAGTCCATTATACTTAAGTATATACGTAAGTATATGCTCCCTTTATTTTTTTTAGGAGGAAATATGAGTAACCTATATTTATTTAATTACAATAATTACTTTAATAGAATAGAGAAAAAAGAAGCCAATTTATCAGCTTATGGAACTCCTATATATGTATTAGAAAATACAAACTTTAATTATGCTGATGGAGTTACAACTTCTCATATAATTAATTTTAATTCAGAACAAGGAAATTATGTTATAATAACTGATTCGGAAAATAATATCTCTTCTAGGTGGTTTGTTACAGACAATCCTAAAACACGTGGAGGACAACGTAACTTACAATTAAGAAGAGATTTAGCTATAGATTTTTATAATTCTCTTTTAACTGCTCCAATGATTATAAATAGAGCTATGATAACTAATCCAGACAATCCTTTATTATTTAATACTGAGGGATTTAGTTTTAATCAAATTAAAAGAGAAGAAATATTATTAGATGATGGTGCTGAATCTAGATGGTATTATTTATATTTTAAAAAGGACGCACCTGAAAAAGCAATTACTGTAAATGTAAGTGGAAATGCTTACGATTTAGTTATAAGTGGAACTGCTGCAAGTTATTTTAGATATCAAGATACACCAGTTACAAATGTTATTTTAAATAAATTTAGATTAAGAACAATTACAAATTGGAGAGAAGCTAGGCAAGAAGCCGTTCCAATGGATCACTGGGATTTATTATCAAGTTCTAGAGTTCAATATGGTATAGATGATTATAAATATCCTGATAGCGCTCCTGTTGGTTATTATCATAGATTATGGCTTTATGATTCAGCTGATGATATTTCAAGTGATTTAGATTCATTATTAATGAGTAATTATAATTCTTTAAAAAATACATTCTTTAATGAAATAACTACTGATGTTATTACAGATACTGAATATAATGATTGGAAATCTTTAAACGGAAAGAAAGTAAAAGATAGTAATAATAAAATATATTTAGTTACAGTAACTACCAATGAATCTACTAATGAAGAATATGTAGATGATGACAACTATCCTCAAACAAGAACCTTATATGAATCAATGATAGAAAATAGTGGAATTGAATATGATGGTGGATTAGGAACTGAAGCTTTTGTAGTTAATACAACTGAAAAAACAATTATAGTTCATTTAGAAGATATAACAGCTCAAAGTGGTGCAATTAATTTTACATTATTTCAAAATAGTTCAAACTATGTTACTACAGATGATAGTGAATATAAAATCATATCAATACCTGCTGACAATTTAAGTTATTACGTTAATAATACTGATTATGTAACATCTTCAAATGTAATACAAAAAATAATAAGAGCAATATCTTTAGAATATACTAACGACCAATTAGTTGATATACAATTACTTCCTTATTGTCCTTATCATGAAACTGTTTATGATGGAACTGTTTATCCTGAAAACATTTCAGCTTATCAAGTTCAATATTTATCTCATACTGATAACAATGTTACAATAAGAGATGGATTTATATATTATTTAGATAGTTCTAACTTCTCATTTAACATTTATAGAAGCTTAAATATTGGAAATTATGATGAAGATATAGCTAAAAACAAAAAAATAGCTAATGAAGTTGAAGTATGGCGTTTAGTAAGCCCTAATTATAATGGTTTATTTGAATTTAGTGTAGCTAAGAATGATGGAGTAAGTAGTTTTAATGTAGATATATCTTTAAAACCTTACAATCCATATATACATATTAATCCAGACTTTAAATCATTATACGGACAAGACTTTGATGACGCTAGAGGCTTAATATTAGGTGGAGACTTCTCAATGCCTAAAGAATCAACTGCTTGGGCTGATTACGAAATGAGAAATAAAAACTATCAAATAGCTTTTAATAGACAAATAGAGCATTTAGATTTTACACAAAATCAAGAAAAGATATTAAGTGCTATTAATCTATTTGGTGGAACATTACAAGGTGGTTTATCTGGTGCAGTTGGTGGTGCAATGGCTGGTGGTGGCGTTCCTGGTGCAGTAGCTGGTGGAATCGTTGGAACTGTCGGAGCAGCTGCAACTGGTATAGCTGATTATGCTATGTTAAAATCTAGACAAAGAGAAGATAAAGATTTTACTATTGATAACTGGACTTATCAATTAGGAAATATTAAAGCCTTACCTAATAGCATTTCAAAAGTAACTCCTTTAACTTACAATAATAAGAAATTCCCTTTTATTGAAAAGTATGTAGCTACTGAAGAAGAAATAAACATCTTAAAAAATAAAATCACTTATAATTCAATGAATGTTAATGCTTATGGAACTATTCAACAATACTTACAAGAAGAAAGAACATTTATTCAAGGAACTATAATTAGATTAGAAGATAATGAGATAAATAATCATGAATTATCTGAGCTTAATAATGTATTAATGAAAGGAGTATATATCTAATGGGCGTAATACAAAATAACTTTAATAAATTACTAGGTTTAACATTAGGAGCAGTTGGAACTGCTAAGCATTTAGAATCTCAAGCAATGGTTAATAAAACTACTGCTTTAAATCAGTATGAGAATTTTTCTCACGAAGAACAAGCTTATAATACTGATAAAGCAAATTTAGCTCAAGAACAAGCTTCTATTGATGAAAAAATGACAAAGAATAGAGCTAGTGCTGAAAAGATGAATAAGAAGATAGAAGAGCAAGGATTCGCTAAAAAAGGACAATCCTTATATATGGCTGCGCTTGAAAAATCTTATAACTCTTTAGCTGAAAAGCAAGAACTATTAAAAGGAAGAAAAGCTACTTTAGATGAAAGAGCTAAGTTCTTAAAAGAAAAAGGATCTAATGTTAATTCATTATTACAAAAAGCTAAGATTAAAAATCTTAAAGTTGGAGGTATTGACTAATGGCTAAAGATAAAGGACCAGTATTACCAGATATTGCAAGATTAATAAAAATGGGAATAAATCCTAAAACTGGTTTACCATTAAAAATGGGAAATCCTAGATGTAAAACTAAAGAGGGATTTAAGAAAGCCATTCGTATTATTGACGAACAGGACGCAGTTAATAGATATAGATGGTATAATCTACCAATGAACCTTACATCTCAAGAAGTAGAGCGTATGCTTTATTATAGAGGACAATTAGCATTTTTCTATTTTAAAGATTTAGATGAATTCTACTTTATGCCTTACGCTTTAGAGGGTGGCAAAGGTGGTGGATTAGATTTTTATGGTAGATATAGACAAATCCACCCTATCCCTTGGAATAGTGGTGGCAGTGAGGGAAAACAATCTAAACAGCAAGAAGCTTTATTATCTACTTATAAATTAAATGTTAAGTATGGAATCATTCTTCCTGAAGAATTAGAAGAAAAAGATTTATATGAAAGTGCAGTATTGTTAAAAGATTACACTAGACAACTAGGAGAAGAAATATTGCCTAGAGTAAACATTAATGAAGAAATAATAGATTTAGAAGCTGAATGTATGCCTTATATGAGAACTGCTCTATTAATGGGAACAGGAGTAAGAGGAGTAAGAGTTAATGATACAGATCAAGAAGAATCAGTATACGAGGGCTCTAGAAATATGGCTCAATCAGCTTTAGAGGGAAATCCTTATATTCCTATTACTGGAACAATAGAATTTCAAGAAATGACAAATGGCTCTCCAAATAAATCAGAAGATTATTTAATAGCTATGCAAGCAATAGATAACCTAAGATTATCAACTTATGGAATAGACAATGGTGGCTTATTTGAAAAGAAAGCACACATGTTAGAATCCGAAGCTGAAATGAATGGTGGTCCAGTAGGATTAGTTCTACAAGATGGCTTATCAATTAGACAAGAATTCTGTAATATTGTTAATTCAATATGGGGATTAGGTATTTGGTGCGAACCATCTGAGAACATATCACAAGTAGATATTAATGGAGATGGAACTTTATATGATAGAGATGATACATCTTCAGGAGTAGGAATGGACGAAAGTGAGGTAGAAGAAAATGAGTAATAGATTACCTGGTTATTCAACTAAACTTTTTACTGAAATATATGATACAGTAGATAAATTTTTAACTGATTATAATAATATTGGTATTCCTGCTAAAATATCTCAAACTAATGCAACTACATTATATTACTTACTTTATGCTAAATATGGTAATAGTCCTATCGCTAATATGGACGAAAACCAATTCAAATATAAATTGTTTAGTGTTATATTCCAATATGGACC
This sequence comes from uncultured Caryophanales bacterium, assembly GCA_946611235.1. GTDB lineage: Bacteria > Bacillota_I > Bacilli_A > RF39 > UBA660 > CAG-302. The sequence continues at coordinate 12,303 of CAMODE010000006.1, forward strand.
TACTTGGGAAAAGCGTCTTGAAATTCAAGATAAATTAAAAAGCTTATCACTAGAAAACGCTAGTGAAATCTATGTAGGTTCTAAAGCAATATATAATAGTGCTTTAAATCCCGAAAATTTGCCTAAAACTGGCGATTTAACGGAACTTTCTTATATCAATAGTCAAAATACTACAAACTACAAAAAAAGCACGCTAGAGGGCTTAGCATTGCTTTCTAGCAGCTTAGAGACAGATGTAACTGGAGAATTCTTAAATAAATTCAATATTTGCTTTAAGAAATTCGCTAGACCTGGTAAAACATATATCTATGTTGATGAAGAAGAGGAAGATGAAATATGATTGATAAAGCAGAAGTTGTAGGATATTCAGGAACAGCTGTAGAAACTGCTCTAGCAGTTACTCAAGCTAATGAATTATTACAAGTAATTCAAATTGTATTATCTATAATAGCTTTTGTAGTAACTATTAGCTATACTGTCTATAAATGGTATAAAAAGGCCAAAGATGAAGATTCAGACGGAGGCAGTAATATTACTAAAGTTGAGATAGAAGATTTAATACATGAACTAAAAGAAGAAATTAAGGAGGAAGAATCCAATGATAATAGTAGGAGATAAAGTTTATCGTAATATTCAAGAACAAGTTGAAAAGAATAAAGAAGATATTGAAGATTTACAACAAGGAATCGTTGCTGATTGTTATACAAAAGAAGAAGCTGACGCTAAATTTGAAACTAAAGAAGAAGCTTCAGAAGCTTTAGATCTAAAAGCTGATAAATCTACTACTTATACAAAAGAAGAAGTAAATACATTAAAGCAAGATACTCTTGTCAGTGGAACTAATATTAAAACTATTAATGATATATCTTTATTAGGTAATGGTAATATCGAAATTCCTAGTGGATATCACTTATATCAATTAGAAGTAAATTTTATAAAAAACGATATATTGTATAAAGGTTTATTTTTATTTGCTTCTACTACTGATATAACTAATGGAACTTATACTTCTTCTCAACTATATGATATTTTAGGTTATAAAGCAATTAGAGGTTCAGGAAGTGCAATGAATAAAAGTAATGAAATTATAAGAGCAACTCCATCTATTGAAATAGCAATCTCACAAACAACTATCGTATTTTCATATTACGATTCAACAGCACAAGATTGGGAAGATGATGATGTTTTAGTCTCTTCTGCATATATAAGTAAAATATTCTAGGAGGAATTGCTTATGAGTAAGCTATTAAAAAAGAACAAAGTAAAAGGCAATGTAAAAGTAATTAAGATTAAGAAAGGAAAGAAATAACATGAATAATATAGGTAAGAGATTAATGCCAATCTATTTAATTAAATTTTTAGAGGAGAATTATTTTGATATAATTCCAGAGAATTTCGGTAGAAGAATGGTTAGTCGCCAATTCATAGCCGAGATAAAAGCTTTATATGATGAATTCGATGGAAAGCCAATCGACAACTATGGCCGTAGAATGGTGCCAGAATACCTTATAAAAGCGTTTAGTGATATAGAGTATATCGAATATACAGATGATGATGTAAAATACGAAAAAACAGTGCCTACAGGCGCTTTAAAGTATGCTACACTAGACATGTTAGGTGGAATGACATATAAGGTATTAAATGACGAAACAAATGAGTATGAACTAAGAGATAGCGCAGTAACAAGCGTAGTAGCTAAAAAGACATATGAAATAGACGAACATATCTTAGCTGTAACAGGTTACGGACAAGGATTAACTGAGACTCTATATAACTATATAGACTTTGAGAATAAGAAATTTATTCAAAAAGTAGCTAGAGTTCAATTTAAAGATGTAGAATTATTATATAGTTCGTCGTTAACAACTTTCTACTTTTATCAAAACGATAAAAAAATTGGAAGAACAAATGTAATGATTGCAGGTTTTACTACTGTAGATAAGAATTATGATGCCTTAGATGATTTAGAAGTAGCTGGAACTAGTGGCTCAAATTCTATTAATCTAAGAGATATAAGCTGCACTAGTATTGATGAATTTAGAGCTAAATATGATGATTACTATGTATATTATCAATTAGATACTCCTGTAGAGACTGATATTAGTGATTATATCAAAGATAACTTCATTGAAGTAGAACCTACTGGATCTGTAACATTTACAAATGAATACGAGCAAGCAGTTCCTAGTGAAGTAACATATTTAATTAAAGATTAGTAGTTCCTAACATTTTATACCTCCTTTTATAGAAGCTTAGCACATGCTAGGCTTTTTCTTTTAGTGTAAAGAAATGACGGAAGCGTAAGGGAATTACAGAAAAGGAAGTTAGCTGCAAAGTGGCAGTAAGTAGGATAGAACTATATTATTTTATTCATTTATATTAATAT
>CAMODE010000007.1 GCA_946611235.1 uncultured Caryophanales bacterium
AAGCCTTTATAATATACCAGTAATTGGGGTTACTGGTAGTGTAGGTAAGACTTCTACGAAAGATATGATATATTCGGTATTAAAAGAAAAATATAAGGTATTAAAGACAGAAGGTAATAATAATAATCATATTGGTCTTCCTTTTACAATCCTTAGACTTAAAGATGAAGATGTTATGATACTTGAGATGGGTATGAATAATCTTGGAGAGATATCTTTTTTAACTAATATTGCTAAACCTACTATTGGGGTTATTACGAATATTGGTACTGCTCATATTGGTAATTTGGGTTCGAGAGAGAATATTATGAAAGCTAAATTGGAAATAGTAGAGGGTTTATCTGGTCCACTTATTGTTAATATGGATAATGATATGGTATTTAATAATATTGATTATATTAAGAGTCTTAATGATGTTATTACTATTGGTATTGATAAAGAAAGTGATTATATGGCTTATGATATCGATGGTAATAGATTTAAGATTAATGGAGAAGAATTTGAATCACCAATAGAAAATAAGGCTTTTATATATAATAGTTTAATGGGATATGTAGTAGGTATGCTTTGTGGTGTAGAAATTGATAAGATTAAGAATGGTATTAAAAACTTAGAACTTACTGGTAATAGACTTGAATATAAAAAGGCTAAATGTGGAGCTATTCTTATTGATGATACTTATAATGCTTCTTTAGATTCGATTAAGAGTTCTTTAGAAATATTAAAGAAAGAAAAGGGTAGAAGGATAGCTATTATTGGTGATGTCTTAGAACTTGGTGAATATAACATGGATATTCATAGAGAAATAGGTAAAGTACTACTTGATAGTAATTTGGATTATATTGTTACGATTGGTAATGATACTAAGTATAGTGATGAATATTTAAAGGATAATGGTTATTATGATGTTAAGCATTTTGATAAAGAAAGTGATTCATATGATTATTTAGATTCTTTATTAAAAGAAGGAGATATTGTTTTAATAAAGGGTAGTCATGGTATTAATTTAAAAAATATTGTTAATTATTTGATATAAGAAAACGAGGAAGATTATTCCTCGTTTTGCTCATTATCACTTTGTTTTTCTTCTATCTTTATGGTTCTTGTAGTACTTGTTGTGTTTGTTTTATATGTAATTGTATATCTTAGATCATATGAACCGATATTTAGATTATTTACTGCTTCTTCAAGTTTTTCTTTTGTATCGTAGGTTATATTATTTATTTTATATGCTATTTTTAATTCTTTTGTTACATCTTTTCCATCATAAGTAGCGGTTATTCCTCTATCGGTATAGGTATCTCCTTTAGTTATTGTTACTATTTTATTTCCTACTAGAGATAGTTTTAATCCATTAGTATTTGTGTTGTTATCTATATTTTCAACATTTATTTTTGTTTCAATACCGTTTGAGGCATTATCTTTAAAACTTCCGTATTCGGCTTTTACTACTAGAGTAATATTTCCGTTAGTAGTAGGTTTATATGTATATTTGGTATCTTTCGTAAAGGTTATTCTTTCTAAATTACCATTTGCATCTTTCTTATAGATGCCAAAACCATTTCCTCCTAATGTTGATTCGTTGTATTCTAATCTTCTTCCTAGATATGCTGAAGAACCATTACCATATACGGAATTTGAAAAATATTTTGTTAAATACGTATTATCTAGTACATTAGGTACTTTCCAGTTCCATGTTAACTCATATCCATTTGCTACTTTTGTTGCTTTTAGATTGGTTACATCATCTAATTTTTCATATCTTGGTGATACTTCTGTAGGTTGTGTTCCTTTTTTAAAGTACTCGGTTATTTTCATATCACTTGGGGTATAAGCACTTGGTAGCATAGCAGGCCAAGTTTCTCTTTCTACTGTTACTTGAACTACTGATGAAGGTACTTCCCATGTTTTGGTTGTTCTTGGAACATATTGCATTACAGCTCTCATTACAGCATCTTTTGGAGCTGATGCTCCCCATAAGAAATGGTCTTTGTCGACTTTTGTATATCCATACCATAAGGCTATAGCATGTTCTGGGGTATAGGCTACAGTCCACAAATCGTTTACTACTCCTGCAGGTAATCCTTTGGCTTTAATAGTGGCTTCATCTAGGTTTGATGTTCCAGTTTTGGCTGCGACAGACATTCCTGCTACTTTAGCTCCTCCATTGAAGGCATAATCAACGGCATATTTTAAAGTGTTATTCATTAAGTAGGCAGTTGCATCGGACATTACTTTTTCCTTTTCTTCATCGAATTCTACTACTTCTCCTGTTGAACGATATTCTATTTTGGTTACAGCATGAGTTTCGATATGATATCCTCCATTTGCGAAGCATGCATAGGCTTCGGCCATATCTAGTGGAGTTACACCATAACTCATACCGCCAATTGCATATGCCTCATTTAGAAGATTATCTGCTCCATTATCATATTTTTTGTAGTTTGATGAACTTGTACTATAAGCGATATCTAATCCTAAACCATTTACAAAGTTCGCAATGTTTTTCTTATCTACTTGTTGGAAAGCTTTTAAGGCTGGTACATTTCTTGATACACTTAATGCTTGTCTTAATGTTATTAATCCTTGATACTGACTATCCCAGTTTCCGACAGCTGGACCATTTGTATATGTCCATGGTTCATCATTAAATAGGGTATAAGTAGAAAAATTATTGTATTCAAATCCTGGACCATAATCAAATAGTGGTTTTGCAGTACTTCCCGGTTGTCTATGGGCTTGAGTTGCATAATTCCAATCGCCAGCTTGCCTATTTCTTCCTGCTCCAATAGCGATTATAGTGCCATCATTTACATTAGTAATAGCAATACCAGCTTGGATTTCATCATCAACCCAATCGGTGTAAGATTCGCCATTTAATACTTTATTGATTCCATCTTGAACTTCTCTATCCATAGCGGTATATATTTTCATGGATACTTGAGTTGGATTATTTCCTGTTTTCTTTTCGACTTCTTCAATTACAGTATCGATATATC
>CAMODE010000008.1 GCA_946611235.1 uncultured Caryophanales bacterium
CTATTACTTCAGTTCTAAATAGTATTTTTTCATGTACTTTGGGATTTCTTAAATCTAGATATCTATATTTTAACCTTGTATCTTCAAAGGCATCAGTACTTCTATTTATTTCAAAAGGTAGTACTGGATTAGATAATCCTAGTATTTCAAAGTTAGATATTAGTACTTCTACTTCTCCTGTTTTCATATTAGGATTTGTCATACCTTCAGCACGATGTCTTACTACTCCGCTAGCGGTCATTGTACTTTCTCTAGTTATTTCTTTAAATTTATCAATTTCTTCACTAATTAATTGTATGACACCAGTTTCATCTCTTAGTGTTAAGAAAACTAAACTACCTAAATTTCTAATTTGTTCAACCCATCCTGCAACTCTAACTTCTTCACCTATATTACTAGTAGTTATTTCACCACAATAAATATTTCTATATTTGTTATTCATCTTCCATTCCTTCTTTCTATAAATAAAAGCACATTAAAGAAATACATAAGGACGAGATTATCTCCCGCGGTGCCACCTTATTTCACTTAACGTGCTCTTAAATAAGTATTTATCGGTACTTAGCCGTTCTAATTTATTACTATTTGTCACTTAATAGTTATAGAATTCTTTTTCGTACATATTTATTATATAATTTATAAGTATCTGTGTCAATTAGAATACCATATTTTTTTAATTTTTATCCAAAGTAATTCTTACTTTGGAATACCTTTATTAGTATATACTAGTACTAAGATAAAATTCAAAGTATATAGTAGTATATATAAAAAGCAATATAACTACATATTGCTTAATTATTACTAGGTTTTAATGCTTTAATAATAGGCTTTTTAACTTCTCCATAAGCCATTTCTCTAAATTGTTTATCAGCTATATGAAAATATTTATCTTTATTATTACCTATTTCTTCTAATATTTGTTCAAATGGTGTATTAATTAATCTCTTAGGTGACAATGGATCAGCTCCTTCTAATATTAATGTTTCTCTATTATCTAACATATCAGCATATTTTAATAATTCATTATAGAATAAACCATCTGTTATAATATCGTTATATATTGGTTGTAAATAATTAACTAAATATCTTATTTCTTCAGCAGTAATTCTTCCTTTACTAATAATAGGTAATTCGTGCTCTTTGGTATTATCTTTCCAATATTCAACAGCATCCCATGACTTTGTAATACATTTAATAATTAATTTATCATTTGTCTTATAAATTTCAAAATATCTCTTATCTTCTTCATTTCCAGTCAAAGGTTGAAATATTAAACATGATTTCATTTCAGGATTATATAAATAGTTTAATTTTTCAGTATACCAACCAGAAGGAAATACACTCTCAAAATGGCTTCTATTCTTGCAAAGACCACAAGTATCTTCAATAAATACTCCCGAGCACTCACATTTAGAAATACTTCTATTATATTGTGATTGAATTCCATATATTACATTACCATTATAATAATGTATATAATGATTTGGACAATCATAATTATTATTTTTAGCTAAAATCTCTTGTCCATTTTTCCGTTCATAATAACTGCAATAGTCCGCTGTTACTCTACTTAAATAACATTTATCAAATAATTTGTCATCATTCTTATCCTTACCATAATAAGTAACACAAAATTTATTATCATATGGTGTATTTGTATATATTTCATCCAATTTTTCTCTTTCAAAGACAAGAGAATAATCTCCATAATTAATTTCTAGTTTTTCTGCTATAGGTTGCGTTTCCCCAATATAAAAATTTTTAGTTATCGTGCCATGTTTTGAACTGCTATTAACGCTAGTATAATATCCGCCACCAAAAATATTAATTAAATCAGCTACACTAGTAAGCTCTGAAGTAAAAGTAGTTTTTTCCTTATTGTCATATATTGAAATAGTTGGAAAAAAACTGCCACTTGCTTTAAAACAATAATTGGTAATTGAATAATCAGATAGTCTTAATTCATCAAGATCAATACTAAATATTTTTGCGAGTTCTTTTAAATAATTATAATTCTTTTCTTGCATAAATAGTTCATAATTCTTTCTTGCTTCCTTTACATAATAATACATTATATCCCCCAATATGCTGCTTATTCTATTACAATTAAATATGTTTGTCAATACTTATAATTATAATCAAATCAAAAATCATTATTGTCTACTTAATTCTTTTACTTCTAAGTTCATTATTTCTAAATAATCTCTTTCTGCTATTGTTAAATGCTCTTCCATATATTTATCATATTCTTTATGAGCCTTATCTAATGCCTCTTTATGTGATATAGAACCAGAATGAGTTAATATTTCTTTTCTCGTCATCTTAAGAAAATCATCTAACTCTTTTATCCAATCTTTCATAGTCATTGGATGCCTATCTAATGCATTAATTTCAGCTATATCTAAATATGATGATACCATTCTATTTAAGATATTTAATTCTTCTTCAGTTAAATAATTTTTTGCTATTTCTGTCTCATGCCTTGTAGGATATTCTCCTTTAAAATTAGTAAGACCTACATTTTCTTTATTACTATCAACTCTATTATATATAACCTCAGCAGCAGTCATACCATGCGTAGCATAGTGCATTTTATTTTGTACTGTTTTAAAGAATTCTATAGATAATTTATCTTTCGGATTATAATCAATACTAGTAGCGTAAATATCTAATACCTTTCTCCAAAAGACTTTTTCTGATGATCTAATATCTCTAATTCTAGCTAGTAATTCTTCAAAATATGGACTTTCCCCATTATTCTTAAGCTTTTCATCATTTAAAGCAAACCCTTTTACCATATATTCTTTTAATACTTTAGTGGCCCATATTCTAAATTCAGTTGCTCTTCGTGAGTTTATTCTGTAACCTACAGCAATTATCGCATCTAGATTGTAATATTCAATATTTCTTTTTACAGTTCTTTTTCCTTCATTTTGAACTGTCAAAAATTCTTTGACAGTTGAATCTTTATTAAGCTCTTTTTCTTTGAATATATTATTTAAGTGGTAACTAATATTTTGTTTTTTTGTTTCGTATAAGTTAGCCATTAGTTCTTGGCTTAACCATAGTTCCTCATTTTTTAAACTTACATCTACTTTTACATTACCATCTTTTGATGTATATATTAGAATATTATTCTTCATTCAAACTCCCCTTTCTCATATTATTACTTTTAAAATTCATTCTAATATTATATTACTGTTATGATTTAATATTAAATTGCATATACTAATATTGATCCTAAGAATCCCGCGTGGACTTAGGACATTTTTAATATATCATGCCAGTTATTCGGAAAATTCATTGCATTTAAAACATCATTAACAGTTATTGTTTTCAACTTTGACTGAATACTCTTAATTCTACTGAATAGTTTATTATGAAATTTATTGTAATCTTCCTCAGTTAAAAGTAGTTTTAATGCAATTACTACAGCAAACAAATCATTTTTTCCATTAATATATCTATTATTTGTCTTCTGTATATTTAATAAGTAATGATATTTTGTATCATTTATGCTTGTATAAGTTTGAAACTCATAATTATATAATCTTTCATCATGAGCACACAAATTTCTTGTTTTACATAATATATTTAGTAAACTAGTTAAATCTGTTTCGGCGATATTAAATTCTTTTGATATAACAACTCTTTCGCTTTGTTTCATCAATTTATAAAAATTACAAATATCTCCAAAAGACAGTATATTAACTAATACCCAAAGAGGTACAAATCCATATTAAATAATGATTAATATATTTATTTTCAATATTTTGAGATAAATTTTTATTAATATTTCCTATTAAATTTTGAATATGTTTAATTAGATTTTGTTTTGTCTTTTGAGCAGCACATATATGACGATATGTTTCAAAATTATCTAAAACTAAATAGTTATCATTACCATATTTTTGAGAAAAATAATATGCAATTAATGATCTCAATAAATTTTCAATTTTTAAAATATATTCAAGAAATATACTTCTTATTTGTCTATCAAATTCATAAAGTGAATATATCTCTTCAAATTTTGTTCCTTTTTTATAATTAGATAAATTATTGCAGTCTATAAATAAATCTTTATATCCATTTATAATATTATAATAATTATTTTGTAATAATAATTCCTTTGCTTTTTGTTCATCTTCAAATAAAATATTTGTCTCTTTTCAAATAGAGTGCTGCTCTAAACTAATCGGTATGATTTCTTTCATACCATTTTTTGTATTCTTCTAAATCAAATGGTAGTTCAATTTTAGATATATCATTACACTTTAATTCTGTATTATTTATTACAATATCTTTTAGCATTTCTTCATTATGTTCTAAATATTCAAAAGTATATTTTAGATATTTTTTATATTTTACAAAGTCTAGATGTTGCTGAAGATGTTTAGTTGAAACGCCTCTTTTTTCATATGTTATATATGTTTCTATTTCACTCATTAGTGAATTGAGTTCGCCCAAATTATATATGCCTTCTACATTATGCCCACCAGCTGGAATTTGCTTTAGTTCAAGATTATTTTTCTTTGCAAATTCTATATAAGAACTTTTACTATCTGTTACGAGTAAAGTTCCATCCTCAATTTTATCTTTTAGTGCTTCCTCTATCATATTTGTACTTGCTGGACCATTCCCAACAACTTTTACAATAATAGTATCATAACTATCAATTGCTACAATAACACATATTTGATCCTTACTTATCCCAGGTGTTAAATTCTTTGAACCACTTTTTCTAGATTGTCTTGGCATTTTATCTTCTTTAGTACCTTTAAAACTGACTCTAAAATATTTCTCATCTATTTGTACAACTTCCTTCAATTTTTCATTTATATATATATCTTCAAGGATACTAAAAATTCTCATTTCCAAATTATAAATTTGGGTGTTTGACAATTGTGATTCAAGTGCGATTTTATAAATTGGTTTCACATCAAGTATTCCCTTTATTACACATTTTAATTGAGAGTATTTTATTCTTGAATTATTTAAGATTGTCTTTGATGTTGCCGAAAAATATTTGTCGCAATCTTTACATTTATATCTTTGAGTACCACATTTATGACCATTCTTTTTTAAATTAGTACTACCACATCTAATACAAGCTATATTTTTATATTTAATCTGATAATCTATATTTGTTAGTCTTTGATTATTTTTGCTTTCTATCAAAGAATCAATTACTAATTTTGCCTTCTCTAATTGTGGTGGAAGCATACTATTAATTCCATCATAAATATCTTTAACATTCATATTATAAAATGGCCTTTACTAGCCAACCCTTTGAATTCATAATTTTGCCGAATATAAATATAAGGGTTAGCTAATAAAAGCCACTTTCTATATATTTTTGAATTCAATTACAATTTATATTCGGCAAAATAATCATACCATATAATGAACTAATAATCAATCTAATGTTGACCATTAGAGCAGCACTCTATTTGAAAAGAGACAAATATTTTTATTTTTAAGTAATCTGATTTGCTCATCTATAGTTTTAAAATCTTTCATAATAAATGAAAAAGTCTTCGCTCCACACGGGATAACGAAGATCACTTACAACATAATAATACATTATAATATAGAACTTGTCAATACCCAATGTGAATTTAAGATGACTCTAAATTTTCCCCCTTCCCATTTAAATATAAAATTTATAATTCTATTATTGAGTCATCAAAAATTATTTTGACAACTCATTTATTATTTCTCTAACATTATCGTAATAGGTCCATCATTTAATAAAGATACCTTCATATCTGCTCCAAAGATACCTGTTTCGATATGGATATTTTTTTCTTTTAATTTAGTATTAAATTCATCATATAACTTTATAGATTTCTCTCCCGGCATAGCATTTATATATGATGGTCTATTACCTTTAGAGGAGTCAGCATATAAAGTAAATTGACTTATTGATAGAATACTACCATTAGTATCTAGTATACTTTTATTCATTACTCCATTTTCATCATCAAATATTCTTAAATTTAATACTTTATTTATCATATAATCTATTTCTTTAGATGTATCTGTATGCGTAAAACCTACAAATAGTAGGAGTCCCCCTTTTATCTCTCCTACTACTTCTTTATTTACTTCTACTTTGGCATTTAATACTCTTTGTACTAAAATTTTCATTAAATCACTTCTTTCAATACAAAATCACTTATTTTTGATATTTGTTATATCATAATACCTTTTCTTTTCATTAATAAAAGAAACAACATCCACCTTAATTTTAGCTACTTTATTTAATATCTTTTTTAATTCAATAGTATAATCTTCTAGGTTATCTATTTTTTTATTTTCAATATCTTCAATACTTTTACTTAATTTAATTTTTATTTCTTCTTTAATTCCTTTTAAATCAATCTCTTCTATAACAGAAGAATTATCATTTAATAAACCATAAATATCAATTATCATCGAGATAATAATATTAGAATCATTATCATTTTCTTCATTATTATCTACAAATTCAATTGCTTTTTCTAACTCATCTTTTAATCTTTCCTTATTAACATTTTTTGATTCATAATCATCCATAAATATATATTCTTTGCTATTTTCTAAAAAAGTATTAATATCTTTTCTAATAGCAAATTCAATATCATCAAAATTACTTTTTATTAGTAGTTTATCATCTTCTAAAATTTTCTTTATTTTAGAAAGATAAGTTTCTTTAATATTATTATAAGAATCACTTATAATTTTTTTATATTTTGTATTATTAATTTTTGATATAATATAATTTATGGTAATAATATCATTATTTAAATCATCTTTATCTTTAGCAGTTATTTCAATATTATTACTATTAAAACAATCATATAAATCCTTTAATGGTCTATATTTTCCATCAAGTAGTTTTAATTTATCATGTAAATCAAATACATTATTTTTAAAATCTCTTTCATTATTTTCATAGTTAACAACTAGTTTATTAGAATTAATATCCTTTAATTCATCATTAGCTTTTTTAATAGAAGAATCAATATAAGTATTTAATAAGCTAATATAAATCTTTTTTCTGCCTTCGTCAAAAGAATTAATTAAATTAATAATATCTATAATTGCTATTTCTACTTCATCATTTTTATTTATTTCTTTTTTAGGATTATTAACAAGACTTTTATAGTTATCTAATCTTCTAAGAAAATTAAATATTTCATTAGAAGATAGATTTAATTTAATAATTTCTAAATCTGCTAGTAAATTAGTCTTAATTGATTTTAAACTAGTACCAGGTAATTCTAATATATTTCTTTTCTTAATAAAACTTGGTTTTAATTTCTTTTTTGCAATAATATAATCAGTTAATAAAGAATTAATCTTTTCAATAATATTATTTTTTATTTCTTCAGGGACATTATTAAGTAATGCTTCTATATTATTTAATAAATTCTTTATATCATTTTCTAAATTATCATCGATATTAAATAATTTAACATCACCAATTGTATTAGAAGATACATCCTTATCCTTCAAAAAAACAGCTTGCATTATTTCTCTAGAAAAGTATTCATTCATATACTTATACAAATCCGTATTCTCAAATTTACCATCATATATACCGATATGATTAAAAGGTATTCCTCCAAATAAGATTCTTTCTGATAGTAATACTTTATTTTTTTTATCATGTAACCATCTTATAGGAGATACTTCTACCCAGACAACGTCTCCTCTTTTATATTTAACTCCATTTGATAAAGTAAATTCTTCGTCAAAAGTATTTGCTATTACTTTAGCATATAATTTTCCATTATATTCATATACTTCGTTTTCTCTTAAAGAGATATCTTCTCCATAAGCATCATCCTTCTTTGAGTCAGCTGAATAATGGAAATTCCTTTTTACTAAAGAATGCTCATTATTTGTTAGAAAACTTTGCATACTAGCATCAACAGCATCTTGAGGATAGTATCCATATTCAATTACTTCTACACCTTCTTTATTGGTGCCCTTGCTCCGCTCGGGGGGGATTTCCAAGATTGAGGAGTACGATAAAGCTGGGCGGGCTCCTTCATCACGATAGCCAACATCGCTAAAGTCCCTAATACCATTGCGGGTAACGAGGCGCGCGGCATAACCTTCACTTTCATAAGGCGTCTTTGTCCAGTACCCTCCAGTTCGACCTTTCAGTGTACTATCATCATCTACTGTATAATTATCACTTACATAAGCTCCTGTTAAGATGGCATAATCAGTAAGGGCGGCTTTAGTCCCCATTTTCTTTATTATTTCTAATTGGTTATCTCCAAATATTTGATTGTTTTCTAGTAATGTAAATATCAGTTTTTTCAAATTGTTTGATACATTTTTTTCATTCTTTTTTTTGTTAAATATACTCATTATTATACTCCTTTCAAAAGATATTTTTTTAGTTTATCTCTCTTTCTACCTTTTTTATAAAATTTAGATTTAATAAATCATTTATAAATTTATCTAGTTTTTCTTTATTTTCAACTAGTACTGTCATTCGATATACCTTACGATCACTTCTGTTAATTGTGGTAATACTATCTATAATAATATTTAAAGTAGTTGCTTTCGTTATAATATCTAGTAGATTATCATAAGTAGTCGTATATACTAAGATATCTGAAGGATACTTTTTAGTAGTTTCATTCCACTTAACATTTATTAATCTCTCATCAATATCTAAAATATTTTTACAAGTTGTACGATGAATTGTTACACCACTACCACGAGTAATATAACCAATAATAGAATCTCCTGGTACTGGTTTACAACACTGACTAAGAGAAGTTTTAATATCAGATATACCTTCAACTAAAACATCATTATTATTGTTTCTTTCGATATTAAATTTAGAATTATTTATTTTAGTAACTAAATCTTCTTTTACCTCTTCTTTTTTATTAGTAATCTTTATAATACTTTGAGGAGTATATTTACCAAGAGAAATATTCATATACAAGTCATCAATTGTTTCTAATTTTAATTCATTTAAGATAATATCAATATTTTTATTAGATAGAAATTCACTAATAGAAAGATTTTCTTTTCTTAATTCTTTTTCTAATAAATCATTACCCTTTAAAATATTTTCATCTTTTTCTAATCTACTATAATAAGCTCTAATTTTATTTTTAGCTCCTGTTGTAACAACAAAATTAAGCCAGTCTTTACTAGGTTTAGATGCTTTATTCGTATTTATTTTAATAATATCTCCAGTATTTAATTCATAGTCAAGTGGTACTATTATATCGTTAACAATAGCACCAATCATTCTATCTCCTACTTCACTATGAACTTTATAAGCAAAATCAACAGGAGTAGAACCTTTCGGTAGTTCTATTACATCTCCTTTAGGGGTATATACATAAATAACATCATCTGATAATACATCATTTTTTACTGAAGATATAAATTCTTCACTACTTTGCGTATCTTCATTTAATTCCATAATACTTCTAAATATCTGTAGTTTTTGTTCCATAGCATCTTTAGTATTAGCATCTTTATTTTCCTTATATGACCAGTGAGAAGCAATACCATATTCTGCTATTTTATCCATTTCATAAGTTCTTATTTGAATTTCAAATAATTCTCCATCTAAACCAAATACTGTCGTATGAAGTGATTGATATAAATTAGTTTTAGGCATGGCAATATAGTCTTTAAATCTTTTAGGTACCGGTTTATATTTAGAATGAATTAAACCTAAAGCTAAGTAACATTCTTGTTCGGTATCGACAAATACTCTAAGAGCTAATATATCATAAATATCATTAAATGATTTACCTTTAGCTAGTTTATTATAGATACTATAAATACTTTTGCTTCTTCCTTTTATTTCATGAGTAATACCATGTTCATTTAATAAATTAGATACTTCATCCATCATCTCTTTAACAATAGCATCTCTCTCACTCTTCTTTTGATTTAATTTTTCAACGATATCGAAATATGCTTCTGGTTTCAAGTATCTAAGAGATAAATCTTCTAATTCACTTTTAATTTTATAAATACCAAGTCTATGAGCAACAGGAGTTAATATTTCTAGTGTTTCTTTAGCTTTTCTTTTTTGTTTTTCTTCAGATAAAACATTAATAGTACGCATATTATGAAGACGATCAGCTAATTTAATTATTATTACCCTTACA
Source organism: uncultured Caryophanales bacterium (assembly GCA_946611235.1). Lineage (GTDB taxonomy): Bacteria > Bacillota_I > Bacilli_A > RF39 > UBA660 > CAG-302. The sequence continues at coordinate 10,146 of CAMODE010000008.1, forward strand.
TCTTCCGATAAACCAACGAGTATTTTTCTTTGATATGCAGCAGATGCTTCAGAATCTGAAGTAAAATTAATTCTATTAATTTTAGTTACTCCATCTACTAATAAAGCTACTTCTTTTCCAAATAGTTTTTCTATCTCTTCTTTAGTAGCATCCGAGTCTTCAATAGTATCATGAAGTAAAGCAGCAGCCATACAAGGAGCATCAGCGGACACTTCAGTTAGTATAAATGCTACATTTAAAGGATGAAGAATATAGTCATCTCCTGATATTCTTTTTTGCCCAAAATGTTTTTTTTCAGCATATTCATATGCTTCTCTTATTAACTTTATATCATTCTCATTATCATTATAAGTTTTAAATTTATTAATTAAATCATCAATTGTTAATTTAATTGTATTTACACTCACTGGTATCACTTCCTTTTTATTAGCAGTTTATTCCTTTTATTCTAAGTTCCTCTACTTCTTCCTTTTTCTTTTCTTTTTTAGGTTTCTTTAATCTTCTAATCTCTAATATTAACCATAGATTATTAGAAATAAATATTGAGGAAAATAATCCTAAAGAAAATCCAACTAGTAATGCTATATTAAAGTTAATTATTTCTGTTGCCCCAAAGATTATTAAACATATTACCGGCATAATAGTAGTAACAGTAGTAATAATAGATCTAAATAGTGTTAATCTAACTGAATTATTAACTATTTCTTCTAATTTATCAGAACTTACTTCTTTATTATAATTTTTTCTCACCATATCAAAAGTAACAATAGTATCATTTATCGAATATCCAATAATAGTAAGTATCGCAGCAATAAAGATACTATTAATTTCTAATTTAAAGACACCAAAGAAAATAATAGTAAGAAGTACATCATGAGCCAGAGCAATTACCGCAGATAAAGCATAATTAAATTTAAATCTTAAACTTACATAAATAATTATACCAAGAACCGCTATTACTAAAGCAATAACAGCATTTTTAATAAGTTCTTTTTTAACCATATCAGATACAACAAAAATATCTGATTTAACATTATATTCTTCTTCTAGATAACTAGTTAATTCTTTTATTTCATCTTTATCTAGTTTTTCACTAATTACAATTGTTCTAGAGTCTTTATTAATATCTTCTTTTTCAACTGTATAATTATTTAATTCAATTTTATCAGTAGTATTTACTGTAATACTCGTTCCACCAGTAAAATCAACCGCAAAATTATATCCTGATATTAAAGTATATACTAAGCCTATAATTATAATAATAAAGATTACTGGTAATAATATCTTTCTTCTTTTAACAAAATCTAATTTTTGATATGGAATTCTTACTTCTTTAGCAGGTACTATTTTCTTTTTAGATAATCCAATAAATAGATTAGGATGATTATAAAATACTTCACTCTTAGCAAATAAACTAACAATATATTTAGATAAGAAGACAAGTATTAAGATTGTTAATAATATACTAATAATTAATAAAGTAGCAAAACCTTTAACACTAGATTGTCCAAAAATAAATAAAATAATAGCTACAATAATCGTTGTTACATTAGCATCAATTATACTAGATAAACTTTCCTTATTACCAAGAGATACCGCTAATGGTAATTCTTTTCCTATCTTTAACTGATCTTTTATTCTTTCAAAAGAAATAACTGAAGCATCTACGGCCATGCCAATACCTAAGAGCATCGCAGCTATTCCAGGAAGAGTAAGAGTTCCATTTATTAAATAGAATACTAAGAAAGTTAGCATTGTATATAATGTTAAAGCACATGATGCAATAAAACCGCTAAATCTATATAAAACTATTAATATTAAAAATACTAGAATAAGTCCAATTACACCAGCGATTAAAGTTTTCGATAAAGATGCTTCTCCATAAGTAGCTTCCACTGTACGAGAAGATATTTCATTTAATTTTGTAGGAAGAGAACCTGAATTAATTAGTTCTACTAATGATTTTACTTCTTCTGTCGTAAAATTACCTTGAATAATAACATCAGAAGAAAAGGCACTATCTACTCTTGCGGCACTTAAACATCTCGAACTAGATAAAGAACCACACTTATCTTTTTCTTTGTAGTAGGAGTCTTTATTTTCATCATAGTCAAGCCATATAACAATAACATTATTAGTCATATCTTTTACTTTACTCGTTACTTCGTAAAATTTATCTTTATCTTTAATAGGAAGACTAACTGCCGGACGACCGTATTGATCCTGGGTTACTTTAACTACTCCCCCTAATACATCAGAAGTCATAAGCAAATTATCATTAGCATCCCTAAATGATAAAGTAGCAGTACTAGATATAACGTCTCTAGCTTCATCTTCATTAGTAATACCTGCTAGAGCTATTCTAATTCTATTCTCATCTTCAATAGCAATTTCAGGTTCATTTACTCCTAGAATATCAACTCTTTTTAATATTGCTTTATATGTATTATAAACCATATCATAAGTTAATTCTTTATTATCTAATGGTTCAATTTCATATAATACTTCAAATCCCCCTTGAAGATCTAATCCATAGTTAATATCTTTAAAAATAGGTATACATAAATATCCACTTACAAACATAACAATTAGTACTACTAAAGTTCCTAATCCTACCTTAACCTTCTTATTCTTTAAAAAATAAATTAATACTAATAATATTAATGCCAATATACATAGTATAATTAATATAGTTTTCATTAAATCACATCCTTACTTATTTTTTCTCTTTGAAATAAATCTACTTTTTTAATATCTACTTCAATAATATCATTTACCATTTCTGATAAAGTTAGTCCTTTATCTTTAGACCATTTATTAATCCTTAAATAGTCCCAAATATCATTTATTTTAATATATTTGTAATCTTCTCCTATTAAACGTAGTTTAACATTAAAGGCTCCTTTTAAATCATTATATAATTCTTTTAAACTTTGATATTCCATTTTATTTACAACCTTAAATTATAATATTCTTATAAATTAAAAGTAAGTTGTTCTCCTTCCATCATATTTTTGTTTTTAACTAGTGGTTTATAGTCACACAAACTATTCCATAGTATCCTTATTTCTTCGTCATGCTGGTAATATGGAGCATTTAATGGTAAAAATGTACCTGATTTATCATATAATCTTAAATATTCTATTTTATCTTGAACTACTTTATTAAATAAGTAAAATTCATCATATTCAGAGCAATGTCGCACATTCCATTTGCGCCCTTTTAAATTAAATCTTAATAATTCTAATTGATATATATCTTTATTTTCATATAATCTTTCTATCCAATCATTCATCAAATATAAACTATCAAAGAAAAATACACCTTTAATGTTATCTCCTACAGATTTGCTTCGGTCTCCTACTAATGGTATTAATCCGTTTTTGCAAATACCTTCCATTGCTTCTATATTAGTTAAATGATATGAATAGTGATTTTCTCTCCAAATAAATGGTTCTAATATAATCATTTTTGTTACCTCCTTGATGCCAATAAACTCATCTTTTCTTTTTGTTAGAGTTTTTTATATCACATCATAATTATACTAAACTATTTGATTAAAGTCTATAATAATAAAGAAAAAATAGTCACTTTTGACTATTTTCATTATCTTCTTTTTCCATTAATTTCTTACTAAATAATAATTCTAAATCAATATCTAAAGCATTAGCAATATTACTAACAGCTTCAAGAGAAAAATTCTTTTTACTATTAGGAGCTTCAATTCTCCTAATAAATTCATGAGAATATTCAGTCTTCTCAGCAAGCTCTGCTTGCGTCATCTTTTTTTCTTTTCGATAATATTTTATATTTTTAGCAATTAATTCATATACATCATAATTTTTTGGTTTTCTCTTATTCATAGTACATCACCTTAAATTCATTGTCTCACAAAATAGAAAATTTTTATGTAAACCATTTGGTTACATTTTGTAGATTTTATGCTTATTTATGCCACATTTTGGTAATTATTCCTAATTTTCTTGAGAACTTTATTCTCCGTTCTTGATACTTCTACTTGATGCATACCTAATATTTTTGATACTTCACTCTGGGTTTTATCTTTAAAATATCTTAAATAGATAAGTTCTTTTTCACTATTTGATAGTTTAGATAATTCTTCTTCTAAATACAAATAATCAATATTATAAGGGTCTTTACTATCTTTTAACATATCTGACATACTAATATCTTTATCTCCATCATATATTACTCTATCTAGACTATCTATTTCTTGCATTGAATTAAGAGAACTATATACTACATTAGGTATTTCATCAATATATAAAGCTATTTCATTAATACTAGGTTCTCTCATTAATGATTGACATAAATAATTTTTAGCTTCAATTATTTTTTTATATAATTTAGTATTATCACTATTTACTTTTAATAATTTACTATTATTAATATATGCATATATTTCTCCATATATCCATTTATATGCATAAGTAGAAAATTTTGTATTTTTATTATCTTTATATTTATCATATGCCTTAATTACTCCTATTACACCAACTTGGTATAAATCCTCAGTACTGTATCCTTTAAAATAGTTATTAATTATCATATATATTAATCCTTCACAAGATGATACAATCTCATCATACTTATTCAATATCAAATCATCCTTTCAAATAATTTATATGCATCATATTCCCTATCAATTTTTGGTATATTCTTTAATAATTTATTGGAAATATTAAATTTATCGCAAATAATCATTTTCCCATTCTTTTCCCTATTTTTTTTATAAACATTATTTAAAAACTTAATACTATAACTATCTATCGAATACATATTGTCAATATTTAAGACAATGAATTTAAAGTCTTTTATTTTTAATTCCTTTATATTATATTTATTTAAGTCACCCTTTAATCTTACAAAGAGTATTCCTCTACTAAACTCAAAATTAGTTTTAAGCAATTTATTCACCTCCCCTACAATTTACCATATTTTCTTCAATAAAAGTTAAATTCGACAAAACTAGTTATTATTTTTTATCGACATTTTTTATATAAAAAAGAAACATATTATGTCTCTCTAAATATATATATAACTTTTTTTTCAAATATTGTAAAATTTCGATAAATTTTTATTAAAAATTTAAACTAGTATTTAATATTCCCTTTAAGTTTCTTAAAAATATTGTTAAAATACTTGCCTTTTCAATATCATTTTTAACTGTAGCGTCTACTTCCGATATCTTTTTATTATCTTCAAGGATGTCGATAGTACCTACTACATCGCCCTTCTTAATAGGAGCAATCAACTTTTCTACATTTACTTTATATGTAATATTTCTTTCTTCATCCGATTTTTTACTAAGAATAGTTATCGTCTCTTTAGGTATTATTTCAGTAGTTAAACTTTTGCCTAATTCAACATCCTTTCTTTCAATAGGAGTATTCTCATCAATAATATTTTTAACCATATAGATATTAAAACCATAATCTAACATCTTCTTAGTATCAGCACTTCTCTTACCAGTATCAGGTTCATTCATGACAACCGTAATAAGTCTCATTCCATCTTTTTTAGCCGTAGCAGTTAAACAATAGCCCGCTGTGCTAGTAAAACCTGTTTTTAATCCATCTATCTCCGGATAGAATTTAACAAGACGATTCGTATTAACGAGCCAAAAAGGATTAGATGTATTTTTTCTTAAATAATCTTCATAAGTACTACTAAACTCTAATATTTTTTCATGTTTAACTAATTCTTTAGCAATTATCGACATATCATAAGCGCTAGAATAATGATTATCCGAATCAAGCCCCGTAGCATTAATAAAATTAGTATTTTTAAGTCCTAACTCTCTAGCCTTATCATTCATTCTTTTAACAAAAGATTCTTCCGTACCAGATACTCTTTCTGCCATAGCCACAGTAGCATCATTACCAGAAGCAATACATATTCCCTTTATTAAATCTTCAACACTCATTTGTTCTCCTACTTTAAGAAATATCTGACTACCACCCATACTAGAAGCATGCTCTGATGCAGTAATCATCTCATCCCATTTAATATTTCCTTTATCAATTTCTTCAAATATTAAAAGTAAACTCATCATCTTTGTCATCGAAGCCGGAGCTAGTTTTTCATTAACATTTTTTTGAAATAAAATCTCCCCAGTAGAAGCTTCA
>CAMODE010000009.1 GCA_946611235.1 uncultured Caryophanales bacterium
TTGAAAGATTTAGAAAATAATTGTACTATGGTTATAGTATGATTTTTTTATTGGAGGGAAAGATATGTATATAGATACACACTGTCATTTATATAAGGAATATTATAATAATATAGATGATGTTATTAAAGAAAGTATGGAAGAAGGAGTATGTAAGTTTATTGTTAATGGTTGTGACATGAAGAGTAATATGGAAGCATTAGAACTTGCTCATAAGTATGATAATGTATATGCAGCAATTGGTTTTCATCCGACAGAATTAGATGATTTTAGTGATGAATATTTTGATTGGTTAGAGGATAATATCAATGATAAAAAAGTTGTTGCTATTGGAGAGATAGGTCTTGATTATCATTATGATAATACTAATAGAGAAAAAGAAATATATGTATTTAAGAAACAACTTGATATTGCTAAAAAATATAATAAACCTATTATTGTTCATTCAAGAGATGCTATAGGGGATACATTTGATATTTTAAAAGAATATGATTTAAGGGGTAGTATTCATTCTTATAGTGGTTCTGTAGAGATGGCTAGAGAGTTTATTAAACTTGGATATATGCTTGGTATTGGGGGAGTAGTTACGTTTAAGAATGCTAAAAATATAAAAGAAGTGGTAAAAGATATAGATTTATCATATATATTATTAGAGACGGATAGTCCTTATTTAACTCCTGAACCTTTTAGGGGTACTCCGAATAGTCCTAAGTATATTCCTTATATTGCAAAGGCTATTAGTGATATTAAGGGTATTAATATTAATGATGTAAGAGGGACTACTACTGCTAATGCTAAGAGGCTATTTGACAATTTAAATGATTAATGTTACAATTATGATGTTAGAAAAATAAATGAGGTGAGACTTAATGAAAAAATATCTTGCTAAGGTTATTACTATTTCTTGCTTATCTTTATTAGTTAGTGTATTTTTAGTTATTTTATTTTCTAATACTAAGAATAATAATTCGATGGTTTATGTTATCGATAATGATAATTTAAATAAGATGGATGATAATACTTCAATTTTATTTGAAAAAGAAAAGATAGATGATAATAATCTTGAAGTAGAAGAAATAGAAACTGAAAAAGAAGAAAAGATCGAAGAAAAAGTAGAAGAAGTAGTTGTTGAAGAAATTAAAGAAGTAGTAGAAGAACCTATAGTAGAAGAAGAACCTCAAAAAGAAGAAAAGGAAGAGCCTACTGTTAGTAGTTTATCTGAAGAAAGAGAAGTATTACAAACGGTTGTTGGTAATTTAACTGGATATGGTCCTGATTGTGTTGGATGTGGTGGAAAAACTAGTACAGGTCATAATTTATATGATTCTATTTATTATGAAGATAGCGAATTTGGAACTGTTAGAATATTAGCGGCGGACCCATCATTTCCATTTTATTCTATTATTAGAGTAAGTAATGTTCCGACAATGGATGACTTTATTGGAATTGTTCTTGATAGAGGTGGAAATGTTGGATTTGGGAGAGGTACTTTATTTGATTTAGCTTTTGAGAGTGAAAGTTCTCCTAATCTGGTACCTTTAACTCGTAATGTTACATTTGAACTTTTAAGAAGTGGTAGATAACTGCTTCTTTTTTTTGACAATTATTTCTTTTGGTATATCATATAATTAAAGTGGAGATAATATTTATGAAGAGATTATTTATTTATACTTTAATTATTGTTTTTATTCCTTTTATTATTGTAATGGTATTTGATATAGATAAAAAAGAAGAGATTGCTTTAAACTATGTATCTAATACTATTATTAGAGTGAAAAGAGAGAGTAGTGGTGATATTGAATATTTACCTCTTGAAGAGTATATTGTTGGTGTTTTAGCAGGAGAAATGCCTATTTATTTTGAAAAAGAAGCTTTTAAAGCACAAGCTGTGGCTGCGAGAAGTTATGCTTTAAAGAGAATAGAATATAATAAGGAAAATGAGTATGACGTTGTTGATTCTGTTATAAATCAGGTATATTTGGATAATAATTATTTAAAAGATGCTTGGAAAGATGAATATGTTACTAATATTAATAAGCTTAGGGAAGTTGTTAATGAGACAGAAAATGAAATTTTAGAGTATGATGGTGAAGTTATCGATGCTTTATTTTTTTCAACAAGTAATGGGTACACAGAGAATGCTTCTTTGGTTTTTAACATGGATTTACCTTACTTAAAAAGTGTAAAGTCTTCTTGGGATGAAAAGACTTCTAGTGCTTTTAGGAGTTCTTTATCATTATCTTTAAGTGATTTTTATGAAAAATTAGGACTTGATTATAATGAAAAACTTGATGTTAAAATCATAAATAGAAGTAGTACTAATAGAGTTATTAATCTAAGTATTAATGGAAAGGAATTTGCTTCTAGAGATTTATATAATAAATTGGGACTTAGATCGACGGATTTTTCAATAAGACAAGACGGTAATAATGTTATTATTGATATGGTTGGGTATGGTCATGGTGTTGGAATGAGTCAATATGGAGCGGAAGGTATGGCTGAAGAGGGTTATTCTTATAGTGATATTCTTAAATATTATTATAGTGGTACTAATATTAAAAAATTATAATTTTATGTATATTATTTCTGTTTTGGGAGAAAATTATAACAGAGGTGATATAAATGTATAATAGAAAAGCAAAAAAAGTGATGATTCCTGTTATTTATGGAGGATGTGTACTTGCTTTTGTAGTTAGTATGTATTTTGCGGGGGTTATTGCTAATAGGTATTTGTTTGGTAAAAGTGATGATATTCAGTATGTAGATGGAGAAATTACGGAAGGTTTAGATAGGGATATTCCTGTTGTTAGTACTCCTTCGGTTATTGTTAGACCTTATTTGAATAATGATGTGAAGTTAGCTAAATCTTTCTATGATTATAAGGCTGATAATGAATCTCAAGAAAATTCGATTATTTTATTTGAAGATACTTATATGCAAAATTCGGGTGTTGATTATGCTAATTCAGAAGTTTTTGATGTTATTAGTATTTTAGATGGTAGTGTTATATCTGTTAAAGAAGATAATTTACTTGGTACTACTGTTGAAGTAAGACATTCTAATGATTTGATTAGTGTATATCAGAGTTTATCTGAAGTTATAGTAAAAGAAGGAGACGAACTTATTCAGGGACAAATAATTGCTAAAAGTGGCACTTCTAATATTAATAAAGATTTAGGAAATCATTTACATTTTGAACTTTATTATAAGGGCTCTATTGTTAATCCAGAAGAGTATTATAATAAAGATATTAATGAATTATAGGCAGTAATATGCCTTTTTTTACATAATTATTGTCTTTTGGTGTAAAATAAGATAAAAGAGGTACTAAAAATTAGTAAAATGTGGTAAAATGATTATGAGGACGGTGATTACCAGTGTTTAATAAGGATATTGGAATTGATTTAGGAACTGCTAATGTACTTATATATGTAAAGGGACAGGGTATTGTACTTAATGAACCTTCTGTTGTAGCAATTGATGCAGATACGAAGAGACCTTTAGCAGTTGGAAGTGAAGCTCATGAAATGCTTGGTAGAACACCGGGTAAGGTTAAAGCTATTAAACCAATGAAGGATGGTGTAATAGCGGATTTTGAAACTACTGAGATTATGCTTAATTATTTTATTAAGAAAATTAATGGTAAGAGTTTCTTTTCGAGACCTAGAATATTAATTTGTTGTCCAAGTAATATTACGCAAGTTGAAAAGAATGCTATTAAAGAGGCTGCTGAAAGAACTGGGGCTAAGAAAGTATATTTAGAAGAAGAACCTAAAGTTGCATCTATTGGTGCTGGTATGGATATATCTAAACCTAGTGGTAATATGGTTATTGATATTGGTGGTGGTACTACGGATATTGCTATTTTATCTTTAGGTGGTATTGTGAATAGTTCTTCAATTAGGATTGCTGGTAATGCTTTCGATAATGATATTGTAAAGTATATTAAGGATAAATATAAACTTTTAGTAGGTGAAAGAACTGCTGAAGATATTAAGATAACTATAGGTACTGTTTTTCCTGGTTCGAGAAATGAGAAAATGGAAGTTAGAGGTAGAGACTTAGTTACAGGGCTTCCTCATACGATTACTCTTACTAGTGATGAAGTTGAAGAAGCATTAAGAGAGAGTGTATATACGATTATTCATGCTGTTAAAGGTATATTAGAGCAGACTCCTCCTGAGTTATCTGCTGATATTATTGATAAAGGTATTGTTCTTACTGGTGGTGGAGCTATGATAGATGGTTTTTCTCAAATACTTAGTCAAGAACTTAAAGTACCTGTCTTTATCGCGGAATCTCCACTTACTTGTGTAGCAGAGGGTACTGGTATTCTTTTAGATAATTTATATATGTTAGAAAGACAATAGTAATGTTGTTTTTCTTTTTTTAGTGTAAAGTTAGATTTTAAATGTATACTTTTTATGTTTGATATGTTAAAATTTATTTAGAAAGAAGATGATTATATGAAAATTGGAATAGCTAGTGACCATAGAGGTTATAAAGTTAAAGAAATGTTAAAAGATAGATTAAATGAATATGAAATAATTGATTATGGTACTGATAGTGAAGAACCTACTGATTTTCCAGTATATGCTAAGAAACTTGGTATTGGAGTATTAAATGGTGAAGTTGATTATGGTATTGCTATATGTGGTACAGGTATTGGTATGAGTATTGCTTTAAATAAAATGAAAGGAATTTATTGTGCTAAGGTGAGTACTGCTAGTGAAGCAAGACTTGCTAAATCTCATAACGATGCTAATGTTATTGCTATTAGTGAAGAACTACCGGAAGATTTAATTATTGAAATTGTTAGAGACTATATTAATACTCCTTTTTCTAATGTTAATAAATATATTAAAAGGAATGATATGATTAAGGAACTTGAAAATGATTAAACTTATTATTTATATTTTTGTTATTCCTTTAGTTATATTTGCTATGGATAGTATTAATATTAATGGGATATTTAAAAAAAATAAAATATATCAAGCAAGATTATTTTATATTTTAATTGTATTTGGTTTATCTTATTTGATATGTAATTTTTTATATGACTTAGTATATATGGTTAGATAAGAACTGGTTTTTAAATAGAACTAGTTTTTTTATTAATAATATGGTAAAATACTGAAGAGGGAAAAATATGTTTAAAATTGGTAATATAGAAATTAAAAATAATGTAGTACTTGCTCCGATGGCTGGGATATCTAATCCTTCTTATATTAAAATATGTGAAGAGATGGGACTAGGTTATGCTATTACGGAGCTTATTAGCGCAGAAGCTGTATTTAGAAATAATAAAAAGACAATGGATATGTTAAATGGTTTTGATAGTCTAAATATACCTGTAGCCATTCAAATATTTGGATCTAATCCTGAAGTAATGGGAAAGGCTGCTAGAAGGATAGTGGATATTTATCATCCTAAAATTATTGATATTAATATGGGATGTCCAGTTCCTAAAGTTGCTGTTAAGGGTGAAGCAGGGGCAGCTCTTATGAAAGACTTAAATAAAGTGTTTGATATAGTAACTAGTGTAGTTAATAGTGTTAATGTTCCTGTTACTGTTAAGATTAGAAGTGGTTGGGATAATAATAGTATTAATGCTGTAGAAGTAGCTAAAGTATGTGAAAAAGCAGGAGCTAGTGCTATTAGTGTACATGGTAGGACGAGAAGTCAAGGTTATAGTGGTACAGTAGATTTAGATATTATTAAGAGAGTTAAAGAAAATGTTAGTATTCCTGTTATAGGTAATGGTGATATTAGAGATGTAGAGTCTGCTAGTAAGATGATGGAATATACTGGGTGTGATGCTATTATGGTAGGTAGAGCTGCTCTAGGTAATCCATGGATTATTAGAGATATTGTTAGTTACTTTGATAATGGTACTATTATGGATAAACCTAGTTATGAAGAAAGAATTAATATGTGTCTTAAACATTTAGATTATTTACTTAAATTTAAATGTGAGAAGGTAGCAGTACTTGAAATGAGAAGTCATATTTCTTGGTATTTAAAGGGTATGCCTGGTATAATGGAAGTTAAAAATGAGATATTTAAGACTAAAAGTGTTGAAGAAGTGAAAAAAATTCTTTATAACTATTTAAAAAATATGAAAAATAATATATAATATGGGTGTGTGGTGATTTATGAAACCTTTATTATTTAAAAGACTTGGAGCTTATTTATTTGATTTTATTGTTGTTACTTTTATTGTATCTATTATTACGATTAATTTCAAAAGTAATAGTGATGTTATGAATAGAATGAATGAGTTACTTATAGGAACTGCTAATGGGGAAATTGTTCTTGAAGAGCATTCTGATGAGTTGTTTGAACTTAATTATGAATATCAAAAGAGTATTATTCCTAGTACTATTGTTAGTATAGTTATTAGTATTGGTTACTTTATAGTATTTGCTTATTTAAATAAAGGGCAGACGCTAGGTAAAAAGATATTTAAAATTAAAGTAGTTAATAAAGATGGTAAAGAACCTAGTATATGGAATATGCTTGGTAGAAGTATACCTTTATATGGTATTTTTACTGGTATTATTAATATTATTGGTGTATATGTATTTAATGTTAAAATGTTTAATTATACAAGTACTATTGTTAATTATTTATATTATGGATTTATTATAATATGTTTCTTTATGGTAATGTATAAAAAGGATGGAAGAGGAATTCATGATATAATTGGGAAAACCTATGTAAAGGAAAAGGTGAGATAAAATGGAAAGAACAGAACAAGAATTAGTTAGAATTAACAAATTAGATGAAATTAGAAAGGTATGTAATCCATATCCTGATAAGTTTGCTACTACTCATACTTTAAAAGAAGCTGCTATTTTAGATGATGGAACTAAAAATGTAAGTGTAGCTGGTAGGGTAGTATTTGCTAGAAAAATGGGTAAACTATCTTTTGTTAAAATTAGAGATATTGAGAAGGCTTTTCAATTGGAATTGAAAATTGATTTGCTTGGTGAAGAAAAGTATGAATTTTTTAAAAAGATGGTTGATGGAGGAGACTTTATTGGAGCAACTGGAGAAATTTTTACTACGCAAACAGGAGAAAAAACTTTAAGAGTAGAAGATTTTAAATTTTTAGGAAAGGCTTTAAGACCTCTTCCTGAAAAGTTTCATGGTCTTACCGATACGGAAATGAAATATAGACAAAGATATGTCGATTTAATTATGAATGAGGATTCGAGAAATCTTTTCTTAGGTAGGAGTAAATTTTATTATTTTTTAAGAAATTTTATGAATGATAATGGATTTTTAGAGGTGGAGACTCCTATTGTACAAACTGCTGTTAGTGGTGCTTCAGCTAAACCATTTTTTACGCATCATAATGCTCTAGATATTGATTGTAATTTAAGAATAGCTCCAGAATGTTATTTAAAGGAATGTAATGCAGCAGGTTTTGAAAGAGTATATGAAGTTGCTAAATGTTTTAGAAATGAAGGTATGGATCCACAACATTTACAGGAATTTACACAAATAGAATGGTATGCTTCTTTTTGGAATTTTGAAGATAATATTGAATTTTTTAAGAAGTTTATGAGAGAGACCGCTATGTATTTAAAAGGAACTACAAAAATAGTAGTGGGAGATAAAGAAATTGATTTGAGTAAAGAATGGGATAGAGTTAATTATGTTGAAGCATTAACAAATGCTTTAGGATTTGATTTTCTTGTTTATGATAGTCCTGAAGAACTAAGAAGTAAGATTATAGAGTCTGGTAAATTTAATGCTAGTGAACTAGCTGAATGTAATTCAGTAGCTCAATTAATAGATTTTTGTTATAAGAGATTAGTAAGAGCTAATATATTTGAACCTACAATTATGTGGAATTATCCTGCTGTATTAAAACCACTTGCTAGAAGAAATGATGATAATGATAAAGTTGTAGATGTATTCCAAGTAATTATTGCTGGTACAGAAATATGTAATGCATATTCTGAACTTGTTAATCCGGCAATTCAAAGAGCAAATTTTGAGGAACAATTAAAGCAAAAAGCTCAAGGTGATGATGAAACAATGGATTTAGATGAAGATTATTTACTTGCTATGGAACAGGGAATGCCTCCGATATCAGGACTTGGTGTTGGTATTGATAGATTAATGATGCTTTTATATAATGCTCAAAGTGTTAGAGATGTAGTATTATTTCCTATGATGAAGGATAAAAAATAAGTATAAATACATGAAAAATAAGGGAAAAATGGTAGTTTTTCTCTTTTTTTTGTTTACATGGCTTCTATTTGTGGTATAATTGATGTTAGAGGAGGTTATTATGAAAAAACATAGTTTATTTAAGGTAATATTAATTGTTTTAGGTGCACTTGTATGTGTTAATGGCGTACTTGCAATTATTGGTAACTTTGTTAAGGACTTAGAGGTATTTAAGATGATACCACTAGGAGATACAATACTAAACTTTGTTCAATCATTCTATTATTTCTTTGATACGCTAGTATTTGTTTTAGTACTTGGAGGATTCTATGCAGTATTAAATAAAATACCTGCCTATAAAAAATTAGTAGATAATATTGCTCAAAAGGTTAAATCTCATAGTAAGTTATTTGTCTTTATTGTTACTGGTTTATTTGCAGTATTAACTTCTGCAACTGGTCTTACTAATGTATTATTAGTATTTGTTCCTTTTGTAGTAGCCATTATATTACTTCTTGGATATGATAAACTTGTTGCTATTAGTTCTACTGTTGTTGCTATGCTAGTGGGTCTTATGGGTGGTGTGTTTGTTACTTTTAGAGATGCAAATAGTTACTATGGATATGCTGCTACGACATTTGATAAGTTTACTGGTATTAAGGAATATGCTAATTTGGTACCACAACTTATTATTTTAGTTCTTGGAACTGCACTACTTATATTCTTTATTAATAGATATATTAAGAGTGTACAAGAAAAGAAGGTTAAATATGAACTTAATGATAGTGATGAGGTATTAGTATCTGAAGTTAAAGGTGATTATAAGACTATTAAGACTTGGCCTATGATTATTATCTTATCAGTATTATTTGTTATTTTAGTACTTGGATATTTACCATGGAATTCTTTATTTGGCATTGAATGTTTTGATAAATTTGATGCTTGGTTAAAAGGATTATCTATTGGTGAGTTTGCAGTACTACCTAATGTTATATCTGGTAATTTAAGTGCTTTTGGTGCTTGGGCTAGTTTAGGTTCTTATATGTCTATTATTGTTACTTTATTTATTCTTACTCTTATTCTTAAATTAGTATATAGAGTTAAGTTTGATGAAGTTATTGATGACTTTATGAGTGGATCTAAAAAGATGGTACCTATGGTATGTTTAATTGCTTTAACTTATGCAATTCTTGTTTGTGCTTATAACTTTGGGTTTATGTCTAATTTAATTACTTTAGTTAGTGATAAACTTGGATTAAACTTAGTTACTAGTACTTTACTTAGTGCTATTGGTACACTTTTACATAGTGATTTATATTATACTGCTGCTGGAGTATTTTCTAATATTACTGCTAATGCAGATGAATCATTATTACCAGTGTATGCTATGACTTACCAAAGTATATATGGTCTTGTTAGTGTAATTGCTCCAACTAGTTTATTTGTTGTATTTGCACTTAAGTATTTTGATGTTCCATATACTTCTTGGGTTAAATACATATGGAGATTTGTATTAATGTTATTCTTACTTGTAATTTTAGTATTACTTGTTCTTTCATTAATATAATATATTAAATAATTAGATGTCTCTTAGAGGCATCTTTTCTTTAAAAAAAGATAGAATAGTATAGGAGGATTTTATTATGAAAATTACAAAAGAGTATTTAGAATCATTAAGTTATGAAGAATTATTAGAATTATTTAGAAAGTATGATAGAATTGGTCATGATATTCTTAGATTTAGTATAGATTCTGGTATTGAGGTTCTTCATGATGCAGATATAATTGATGCAGAGATTAAAAGTAGGGAACATATAATAAATAAAAGTAAAAAGAAAATTAAAAAATAATTTTATGGATATCTCGTAAGAGATGTCTTTTTTTTTGTTTGTTAACTCATTAGCTAAAGCTAATTCGCGGAAGTCATCTATTAAAATAATCCATTATATATATCTTATTCTGGATAATTAGTTTATCAACAGATGTGTGGATAAAAATGCTGTAATTATATGGAAAAAAAGCCCATATTATGGTATAATATACATAGTTTGAAGGTGATATCAATGCTAAATAATAAGCTTGGAATAACTAATGAAGTGGAACTATCTAAAGAAGAAGAGAGAATAACAAAATTAAAGGCATTAGAGTTATTTGATTCAAAAAAAATAGATGAATTTGAAGTTGGTACAACTAATGGATTATGTATGATTCATAAGTTTTTATTTGATGATATTTATGATTTTGCAGGAAAAATTAGAAAAGATAATATTGCTAAAGGTAATTTTAGATTTGCTTCTGCTATGTATTTAGAAGATGTATTATCTAAAATTGATGAAATGCCACAGGATAATTTTGAAAATACTATAAAGAAATATGTTGAAATGAATATAGCACATTCTTTTAGAGATGGTAATGGTAGAAGTACTCGTATTTGGCTTGATATGATATTAAAAAAAGAAATAGGTAAAGTTATTGATTGGGGGAGTGTTCCTAAAGATGAATATTTACTTGCTATGGAAAGAAGTCCGGTTAAAGATACAGAGATAATGACTCTTCTTAATAATGCTTTAACAGCTAAAGTTAATGATAGAGAAGTGTATATGAAAGGTATTGATGTAAGTTATACTTATGAAGGGTATAATACATATACAATGGATGAGTTAGATAGTTAATAGGGCTAAGAATTGTTCTTAGTCTTTTTCTTTATCAACATTGATTGTGGATACATTGATTTGACATTTCTATAAAAAAATGTTATAGTATTAGACATCTCATTTGAAAGGGGAAAAATTTTATGATAGATAATTTTGGAAAAGGTGGTTTTGGACTTGATCAACTTGCTGAGCTAATACCCGTTGAACCAAGCTTGGCTGAACTTCAACAAGCTAGAAGATATTTGTTATCTCAAGAGAGAAAACTTCAAAAATATTTAGTGGAAAATCCTGAAGTAGTAGTGTTACATTCAATACCTCAGCCAAATAATACTTTTCATGGCAGAGTTTACGGAGAAACATATTTAGATGAAAATGGTTCTAAAAACTTAAGAGTTCGCTTAAAATAGTTGCAGTAGTTTTTGCAACTATTTATTTTATTTATTATGAAAGATAGTTACGGATTTTTTTAGATGAATACCTTAAATGGAGAATAGAATCTTTATTAATTTAATTTAATAGTTATAAATAAGTCGAGTTTTTTTATAATTTTTTTATAATGGCTATTTCTAATTAGAAGACAAAGGAGGATTAACTTGTTAATCCGGGAAGCGAAGCGGTTGATAATAAAATTATATAAAAAGTCTATTTTTCGTGTTTAAATTTAAGTAATATATGTCATTATATTCATAGAATAGATTATGAAAGGGGAATATTATGATAGGGAACTTTAATATGGAAGCACAAAATATATTACTTAATGCTAAAAAGGAAATGAATGAATTAGGACACCCTTATATTGGTACAGAACATTTACTTTTATCTATTTTAAAGAGTGATAGTGATATTGCAAATAGATTAAATAGTTATAATCTTAATTATAATAATTTTAAAGAAGAGTTATGTAAGATAGTAGGTACTACTGATAAGAAAAGTGAATATTTTTTATATACACCACTACTTAGAAAAGTAATTGAAAATGCTATTATTGATAGTAAAGAGAATAATGATGGAGAAGTAACTAGTGAACATTTATTCTTTGCTATGCTAGAAGAAGGAGAAGGTATTGCTATTAGGATTCTTATTGGTATGGGTATTGATATTGAAAGTATGTATGATGATTTTTGTTCTAGTTTAATTAAGAGAACGAAAAAGGGTAAAAAGAAGAAATTAATGATATATGATTTAGGTTTTGATATGACAAGTAATGCTAAAGAAGGACTAGTAGATCCGGTTATTGGCAGGGACAAAGAAGTTAAAAGGGTTATGGAAATACTATGTAGAAGAACGAAGAATAATCCAATATTAATAGGAGAAGCAGGAGTAGGTAAGACTGCTATTGTAGAAGAATTATCAAGACTTATTGCTAATGATGAAGTACCTAATAATTTGATTGGTAAGAAAGTAATATCACTCGATATGGCTACGATGGTAGCAGGTACTAAATATCGTGGTGAATTTGAAGAGAGAATGAAAAAGGTTATTAAAGAGTTAGAGGATAATGATGATATTATTTTATTTATAGATGAGATTCATACTTTAGTAGGAGCAGGAGGTGCTGAAGGAGCAATTGATGCTTCCAATATATTAAAACCCGCTCTTGCCAGAGGTAAGATTAGATGTATTGGAGCTACGACAATAGAAGAATACAAGAAGTTTATTGAGAAAGATTCAGCTTTAGAGAGAAGATTTCAAAAGATATATATTAAAGAACCTAGTATAGAGGAAACTCTTAATATTCTTAATAATTTAAAACCGATATATGAGAAATATCATAATGTTATTGTACCTGATAATGTTATTAATAAGATTGTAACATTATCTGAGAAATATATTTTTGATAGGAATAGACCAGATAAAGAAATTGATATATTAGATGAAGTATGTTCAATGGTTAGTATGAAGGATAATAAAGATATTATTAAGAAGAGAAATCTTAAGAAAGAAATTGAAAGATTAGAAGAAGAAAAGAATAGTTATATTATAGATAATAATATTGATAAAGCATATGATATTAGAAAAAAAGAAACAGAACTTTTGTCTATTTTAAATGAATTAGAACTTAGTAGTGTAGGAGATAAAAATGAGATTACAATAGAAGATGTTGCCTTCGTTATTAATAATAGGACTAATACTCCAATATATGAAGTTATGGAAGATTCTAGTAAAAGTATTAATGATATTAAAAGTAATCTTAAGAGTAAGATAATGGGACAAGATAAAGCTATTGATAGTTTAATTGAAATGACGAAAAGGATTAAGTTTGGATATAATGATAGAGTATATTCTTCTTTATTCGTAGGTCCCACTGGAGTAGGTAAAAGTGCGCTTGCTAAATTGTATTCTAATTATTTGGTTGGTGAAGCTAATTTTATTAGACTTGATATGAGTGAGTATGGGGATAGTACTTCAGTTAATAAGATATTAGGATCATCTCCTGGATATGTAGGGTATGATGACAATAAGAATATTTTAGAAGAAGTTAGAAATAAACCGAATAGTGTAATATTATTAGATGAAATAGATAAAGCTCATCCAGCTGTTATTAATTTGTTTTATCAAATACTTGAAGAAGGCAAGATAAAGAATTCTAAAGGAATAGAAGTTAGATTTAATAATGCTATTATTATTATGACTAGTAATGTAGGTTTTGAAGTAAATAGTATTGGTTTTAATAAGAAAGATAATACTTTATCATCACTTAAGAATTCTTTTAGTAATGCTTTTATTAATAGAATTGATAATGTAATTGTATTTAATAGATTAAGTGAAAGTAATATTAAAGATATTATTAATAATAAATTAGATGATATTAAGAATAAATATAAGAGTATTAATATTAGTTTTACAGATAACTTAATTAATGATATAGTAAGTGAATGCAAATATAATGAGTTTGGTGCTAGAAGATTAGATAAGATTATTAGTAGTAAAGTAGAAAATAAGATTATTGATGCTATTATGAATAAAGATAAAGATATTACTATAGATAGTATAAAAGAAAATATCACTAGTTAATTAGTGATATTTTTACTCAATACATGGTTTTACATACATATTTTCATCCATTGATTGAACAACTTTTTTATATGTTTCGTAAACTGATTTATAACTTGGTAAATATGTTTTTATCTTTTCACTACTAAAAGGTATAACGTGAAAGTCTCTCCATGTACCTTGGTTATAGTAGTTATATATTAGTTCGTTTTCAACATTAGTTATTTTGACTGTTGTTTCTCCATCTTTAATATCTTTTTCAATAGTTAGATTAGTCATTAATTCAGTAGTACATTTATAGTTTGTACATGTACTTTGATTTTGATATTGTGCAGAGATAAAATTTCCTAGGGAGTATATAACTAATGTATCATCAATCCAAGTTACTGGTTGTATAACATGTGGATGAGTTCCGATGATTAGATTTACTCCAAGAGAAGATAGATATTCAGCCATATCTTTTTCATATGCAGTTGGGGTATGTGTATATTCTACTCCCCAGTGCATGGCTACGATTAGAAAATCTACTTTATCTTTTACTTTTTCAATATCTTGTTTTACTGTTTCTTTATAAGTTTGATACTTTGTATCTTTTTCTGGATTATTTATATTATCTATATCGGTAGGCCAAACATTGACATAATAATCTTGTATTCTTGGCATACCATTTGTTCCATATGTATAATTAAGCATTGTATATTTAATATTATTTACTTCTCTTATATCTATTTCATTTCTTTTTTCGTCTGAACAATAGGAACCAGTAGAAAGAACATTTTCTTTTGAATTCCAATATTTACAAGAATTTTCTACGGCTTTGGAACCGCTATCCATGGTGTGATTGGTTGCTAAACTTACTAGGTTAAATCCAGCATCGATCATGGCATCTCCCGCTTCATATGGTGAATTGAATGTTGGGTAATCATTTAGTCCTAGTTCTGTTCCTCCTAGAATTGTTTCTTGATTATAATAAGCTAAGTCATACTTTGATACAATATCTTTAATATCTGTTATCATGGGTTTGAAATCATATCCATTATAATTTGCTAATCTATTGGCATCTTTATAAACAGAAGAGTGGATAAGATTATCTCCTACTGCTATTAAGGTTGCTTCATAATGCTGATCTTTTTTCTTTTCTTCTTTTTCTTTTATTTCGGGTGATTTATTATCTTTGTTATTACTATTGTATTTATTATATACTTTGTATCCTGTTAAAGATATTATTCCAATTATTATTGCTATAAATATTAATTTAAATATGGGTTTTAATCTTCTTTTTTTTCTTCTTTTTTTTGACATTTTTATCACTTCCTACATTAGAATTATAGCAGATATATTGTTATTTGTCTATAAGAAAAAAGAGCATTATCTGCTCTTATGGTATTAGTCCCCATCCTGTTACAACATATCTTCCGCCTTGTTTTTTAGCTGCTGCTGGTGGATTGTTATATAGTTTTCCATTTATGGTTAGAGATGATGATTGCCCTCCATCAAGATTAGCAGCATTATATGCTCCATATCTTTGAAGGATATCTATCATATCTTGAAGTGATGCTCCATTTATGTAGTTTTCTCCGTCTACTACTAAGAACATAATGACTCCATCTTGTCTTTGAGCTATTGCTACTCTTGGAGCTTGTCCCCATGGATCTCCAACTATATTTAATGCTTTTCCATTTACTATTAGGAATGGTCCAAATACCATTGCTTCATGTACTCCAGCATTCAATGCTTCATTAGCAGTAGCATTAGTCATTAATTTTAGTTTTCCGTCCTTGGTCATTCCGATTAGGTCATCTCGGTAGGTATCGGCCTCGCTTTTTAACCAAGTTATTTCTCCATTTTGGATTACTGGACCAATTGGAATATCTGATCCATATCCTTCATCTTGAAAGCCTCCTCCATTGATACATACGACTCCGCCATATCTTTCACACATAGTTAGAATTCTTTCACCTTTGCCACCAATATTAAATTGTTTAGTAGAAATTAGTTTTACTTTTTCAGGCGCATAGATAGCTACTAGATATCCATTTGATGTTCCTACTTTAAGATCAATTACTTTATATAAATCATCTTCGTTTTCTCTTGTTAATAGTTCTTCTTCATATTTATCTTTATATTTTGATTTTTCTTTAGTATTTATGTTTATAGCATCAGTATCTACATCTTCTTCTAATTTGACAAAGTAATTTTGTGACATTATTTTATCAATTGCTTTATCACTATAGAAAATATTTGCAAAGTATTGATGATGCATTGTTTTCATAGCGGTTGTTACATATAAGTTTCTAAAATATGACCATGGCCCATACATTATAAAGAATCCTGCGACTGCTATTAGATCGAAAAGTATAAACATTATTGTTGTTTTATATATTTTCTTTTTTGGTTTTCTACTTTTACTACTCATAATTCACCTCGTATGGAGAATCTTTTGTTCCACTACCAGTAGTTAATAAATCTTTTTTGATTGCTATTACTGGTACTACTTTTAAATTAGTCGTGGATACTTTAGTATATACTTTGAAATCATTTTGCATTGTATAAATCATATTACTATCATTTGATACTCCGGTTGATAGATAATAGTTTGTATTAGTTGGATTTAAGATGATATCTCCAATACTTAGAACTGTTACTTTTGTATTAATTGTTTCTTCAAGTACTTTTGAATAATCATAATTATTTGTATTATTATATATGCCATTAGAGAATGATGTTTCTTCTAGTATATTTTTATAACTTAGACTATTTAAATAGTTTTTATTTAAGTAGTATGCAAGTGATCCATTTATTGTGTCATTATGTTTATAGTTATTATTTGAATATTTATATTTTATTTCTTCATTATTTATAGTTAAATAATTATCTAGGGATAATTTTACATAGTTATCATCTTCCTGATATATTCTCCATGTATCATTATCTAGTTTTACATAACTTCCTATTATAGAATTTTCTTTTTCAAATGTATATGGATTTTCTTTTGTTCCGTCACCATTTGTTATTTCTACTGTACTTTTTATTGTAATTACTGGTTTTACTCCTAATATATCGGAACCATCTGATGTACTTATTTTTCCATCTTTATCGACACACCATGTATTGGTATTACTTTCTTTATTAATTAGATAGTAGTATTCTTCGTTATTTAAGAAACTTTCTGAACTACCTGTATTTACATAATCATTTATTGATGGTATTGTTATATAGGTATCTTCTGCCCTCTTTTTACATGTAATGTTTTTAGTATCATTTATATCATCTATACAAGTATTTGTGTAAGTTAGATATTTTTCACTATTATTAAGTGATTTTAGTAATATACCAGTATATTCTTTATTGGTATTATTTAACCAATTATAAATATTTGAATCTTTAAATTCTAGGTTACCTTTAGCAAGTGAAGTTATACTATTATCTAAAGTAATTGTTACTGAACCATCAGATGATACTTTAATTATTCTCCATAATAAATTTGAATATGATATATAATTATTTACATCGCTTCCATGAAAATAAAAATCTCCATTTATATTCTTAAAGTTTTCACTTCCATCATTTTTTTCTTTGATAGTGTCTGCTATATGGGCTACTTTATCTACTGTATAATTTGCTTTATATAGTTTTATAAATCTTATACCATAGAATAAGATACAAGACAATATAAATATTCCACTCACGATGTTAAATATTTTTTGAATACTTATTTTTCTTTTTTTCTTTTTTACTTCTTTACTCAATTTTATCAATCCCTTTCTTTTGTATTTTAATTATAACAAAATGTGACCTTTTTTTCAACTTAAAAAAACAATTTACTTAAACTTAATTTAATGCTATAATGTTATTGTGATGTGATATGGAATATAATTTAAATGATAAAGTTATTATGAAAAAAGAGCATCCTTGTGGAAATAATGAATTTGAGATTATTAGACTAGGAGCAGATATTAAAATTAAATGTACTAAATGTGGTCATGTTATTATGCTTCCAAGAGTTGATTTTAATAAAAAGATTAAGAAGGTGATTATTAATGAAAAAGAAAAAAATTAGATTACATCCAGCACTTGTGTTTTTAATATTGACACTTGGAGTAATGATATTTAGTGTTATTGGTAATTTACTTAATTTGGAAGCTAGTTACTTTGTTGTTAATGAGTCCACAGGTGATTTGACTACTCAAGTTGTTACAATTAATAATTTATTTAATAGGACAGGATTACAATATTTAATAAGTAGTATGCTTAATAATTTTATATCTTTTGCTCCTCTTGGCAATTTGATTATTGGTTTACTTGGAGTAGGTGTTGGATATAAATCGGGATATTTAAATTCTTTATTTAAAGTAATTGGAGAAAAAGTTCCTAGAAGATTTATTACTTTTGTAATTGTACTTCTTGGTATTATTTTTTCAATGTTTTATGAAGTTGGATATGTAATACTAATTCCCCTAGCGGCGATTATGTTTATGAATTTAGGTAGACATCCGTCCGCAGGTATTTGCGCAGCTTATAGTGGAATTACCTTTGGATATGGAGCCAATTTTATTATTAATAGATTAGATAGTATATTACTTACTTATTCTAATAAGGCTGCTATGGTACTTGATTCTTCATATAAAATTAATATATATGGTAATATTATTTTTACTATTATTAGTACAGTACTTCTTTCTTATGTAGGAATGATGATTACTGAGAGATTTATTATTCCAAAACTTGGTAAATATACTTTTGATGCTGAAGAACCTTCTCAAGAAGGTGAGGTATCTAAAAAAGAAAGAAAAGGACTTATTATTTCTTTAATTGCTACTTTTGTTGTAATTTTAATACTTGGATATTGTATAATTAAAGGTCTTCCTTTTTCAGGATTATTACTTGATTTAAAACAAGGTAGATATGTTGATATGTTGTTTGGAGAAGGTTCATATTTTTATAAGGGTTCTGTTGTTATATTTTCTTTTTTACTTATATTTAGTTCACTTATATATGGTATTAGAACTAAATCAATTGATGATAATAGAGATTTAGTTGATGGAATGAGTTATTACTTAAAAGATGTTGCTTCTCTATTGGTACTGATATTTTTTGCTGCTCAGTTTGTACTTATATTTAAAGAAACTAATATTGGTTTATTTATTGTGGCATCTTTATCTGAACTACTTAATGGACTTGAATTATCAGGATTATCTCTTGTTATTATTACTTTCTTAGTAGTAGCTGTTAGTTCGTTTTTTGTACCAATGGCATCTACTAAATGGGCAATGCTTAGTCCTACGATTGTTCCAATGTTTATGCAAGCTAGTATGTCTCCAGAATTTGCTGGTGCTGTATTTAGGGCTGCTGATAGTAGTATGAAAGGACTTACACCTTTATTTAGTTATTTTGTAATTTTAATAGGTTTTTTACATATTTATAATAAAAGAAAGAATGATGTTATTACGATTACTGATGCAATGAGTTTAATGGTTCCTTATACAATAGCATTTACAATTGTTTGGTTTATTATTATGCTTGCATTTTATATTATTGGTATACCAATTGGCATAGATACTAGGGTTATGTTATAGGAGATATTTTTTAATATGTTCAATAACATATTTGTAATTTATTGCTGCAGGAAAATGATAAAACTTTAAGGAGGTATTTATTAATGGATAATTTAGGGCCAATTTATTTTATAGACTATCAAAAAAAAGAAATGATATGTGAATTTATTAATGGTTATCCATTTACTTTGAAAAATGACTTATCTATTAGAACTATAAGTGATGGATTTATTGGCGTTAGAAATAGAGATAATTTATATGGAATACTTGATTTTAAGGGTAAAGAAATTATTCCGTGCAAATATAGATTTATTTCTAAAATTGGGGAAAATAGATTTAGAGTTACTAAAGATGTAAAAGAAGGCTTATTCAATATGGAAGGTAAAGAAATAATTCCATGTGATAAGTATTCTTGTATCGGCCCATTTCGTGAAGGATATAGTGTTGTTAAAAAAGCTTCTCCTGGTATATTAGGACATTGGGGTTTAATTGATATTAATGGTAATGAAATAATACCTTGTGATAATGATGGACTGGAAGATTTTTCGGAAGGAAAAATTGCTGTTTATAAAAATTTAAAATATGGGTATATGGATATTAATGGTTCTTTAATAATTCCTTTTGAGTTTGAAAAAGCAAATAAGTTTAAAGGAGGAATTGCTTCAGTTAAAAAGAATTCTTTATGGGGCTATATTGATGAAGAAGGAAGAAAAATAACGAATTTTGAATACAATAATGCATACGAGTTTGATGGTGATTTGGCTATTGTTCAAGATAAAAATAACTTATGGGGATTAATAAATAAAAGTGGTGAGATTGTTGTTCCGTTTGTGTACAAGGAAATTCATAAATTTAATAATAATTTTTTAGTTCAGGATAATAATAATTTATGGGGTTATCTTGATGAAAAAGGGAATAAAGTAATTGAATGTAAATTTAATGGTGCATCTAATTTTAGTGAAAAAATTGCACCTGTCCAAAATAAAGATGGTCTTTGGGGCTATATTGATTATGATGAAAATGTAATAGTTAAATTTGAATATGCTAAGGCTTATAGATTTTCTGAAGGCGTATCTCCTGTTCAAAATAAAAAAGGTTTATGGGGATTTGTCAATACGAATGGTGAAATGGTTACTCCATTTATTTTTAGAGAGGTAAAAGTTTTTTTTGAGGGCCCGTGGTATGGAAAAGATGTTGAGGGAAATTGGCAAGTAATGAAAAATGGTAGACCATGTATTAGGACTAATATTTATTATTGTGCTGATTTAATATATGACGATAAAAAAATAGAAACAGTTACTGCTACTAATAGAGGAGATTTAGAAAAGTTAAAAAAAGAGGCTTTAGAAAACTTTTATAATAGTAGTGAATTTAGAAAAAAACATTAATATAAGTTATAAGAACAGAAATGTTCTTTTTCTTTATAATTAAATCTAATTAATGGATGTTTCTATTAGAAGATTTCCGCGGATTAACTTGTTAATCCGTTAGCGTAAGCGGTTAATAATAAAAATGTAGAAATAAACTATATTATTTATGTTTGAAATATAGATATTTAATGGTATAATATGGTAGTAAGAAAGAAGTGATGTTATGAGTTTAACTGCAGGTATTGTAGGATTACCTAATGTTGGTAAATCTACTTTATTTAATGCTATTACAAAGAAAAATATATTAGCAGCTAATTATCCGTTTGCTACTATAGATCCTAATGTAGGAGTAGTTACTGTTCCAGATAAAAGAGTAGAAGTATTAGAAAAAATGTATACCCCTGAAAGAACAATTCCTACTACTTATGAATTTACGGATATAGCAGGTCTTGTAAAAGGTGCTAGTAATGGTGAAGGACTTGGTAATAAGTTTTTATCACATATTAGAGAAGTAGATGCAGTAGTAGAAGTAGTTAGATGCTTTGAAGATGAAAATATTATTCATGTAGATGGTAATGTTGATCCGATAAGAGATATTGAAGTAATCAATGTAGAATTAGTTCTTTCGGATTTAGAGATTGTTGATTCAAGAATTAATAAAATTGGAAAAAAAGCTATGACTACGAAGAATAAAGATGATATTAAAGAAATAGAACTATTAGAAAGAATTAAGAAAGCTCTTGAAGAGAATATTCCAGTAAGAAAATTAGGACTAGATGATGAAGAAAAAAAGATTATTAGTTCATTTAATTTAATTACTTTAAAACCTATTATATATGCTTTAAATGTAGGAGAAGATGAAGTTACTAATGGTAATGAATATACTAAGAGGGTTATTGAATATGCTGAAAAAGAAGGATCTGAAACAGTTATTATTTGTGCTAAATTAGAAAGTGAATTATCCGAACTTAATGATGATGAAAAGAATGAGTTTTTAAAAGAACTTGGTATTAATGAAAGTGGTTTAGATGCTCTTATTCATAAAACATATAAACTATTAGGACTTGCTACATTCTTTACAGTAGGAAGTGATGAAGTTAGAGCATGGACTTTTAGAAAAGGAATGAAAGCTCCTGAATGTGCTGGTATTATTCATAGTGATTTCGAAAGAGGATTTATTAAAGCTGAGGTTATGTCTTATGAAGATTTAATTACTGCTGGCAGTGAACTTAAGGTTAGAGAAAATGGTAGAGCTAGAATAGAAGGTAAAGAATATATTATGCAAGATGGAGATATTTGCCATTTTAGATTTAATGTTTAGAAAGGATAAAATATGAAAGATAGAAAAGATATTGATATTAAGTATACTTGGGATTTAGAAAAGATTTATAGTAGTATCTTAGACTTTAATAAGGACTATGAATTGGTTAAGAATAAGATAAATGAATTATTTAAGTATGAAAAAAAGATGACTGATAATAGTGATAATTTCTATAATACTATTAAGTTATCTTTTGAAATTGAAAGAATAATTGATAAATTATCTGTATATACTAGTTTATCTTTTGATTTAGATACATCGAATAATGAAATGCAAGAACTTAGTGAAAGAGTATCTAATTTAAGAAGTGAGTATTCTAAGAATAGTTATTTTATTGTACCTAGTATTTTAAAATTAGATAGAAAAACTATTGATAAGTATATGGAAGAAGTACCTAAATTAAAAGAATATGAAGTATCTATTAATGAAATATATAGGTATAAAGATCATACTTTAAGTGATGAAGAAGAAAAACTACTATCGAGTATTGGTAAGATAGTGGGTAACTGTTATGACACATATGAACTTTTTAAAGATTGTGATATGACTTTTGATAATATTATAGATGAAGATGGTAAAGAAGTAGAACTTAATAATAGTACTTATTCACTTTATATTGAGAGTAAAGATAGAAAAGTTAGAGAGAATGCTTTTAAATCTTTATATAAAGAATATAAGAAATATGCTAATACTTTTGCTTCTTTAATATCTACGAATATGAAAGAGTTATCGACTTTGGCTAAGATAGAAAAATATAATAGTGCAATAGAGATGAGTTTATTTAGAGATGATGTTAGTATAGACGTTTATAATAATTTAATTGATAGTGTCCATAATCATATTGACTATATTTATGATTATTATAAATTAAAAAAAGATATTATGGGACTAGATGAATTTCATTTATATGATATATATGTTCCTATGCAGAAAGATTACGATAAAAAATATGAATATGAAGAAGGAAAGAAAACAATACTTAAAGTACTTGAAGTATTTGGGGATGAATATATAAATAAGGTAAAAGAAGCATTAGATAGCAGGTGGATAGATGTCTATCCTACGAAAGCTAAGAGAACTGGAGGATACTCTGGTGGTAGTTATGATACTTATCCTTATATACTACTCAATTATCAAGATAAATATAATGATATGTCTACTTTAATTCATGAGATGGGACATTCTATGCATAGTTATTATTCAAGAACTTATAATGATTATCAGAATAGTGAATATCGCATTTTTGTAGCAGAAGTAGCTTCTACAGTTAATGAGTTATTACTTAGTCATTATATGATTGAGCATAGTAATAGTAAAGAAGAAAAACTATCTATTCTTAATAACTTAATGGAATTATATAGAGCTACAATATTTAGACAGACAATGTTTGCGGAGTTTGAAAAGAAGATATCTAATATGATCGATAATGAAGAAGTTTTAACTAGTGATAAATTATCAAATATGTATTATGATTTAAATAAGTTTTACTTTGGAGATTCTGTAGTAGTAGATGATGATATTAGATATGAATGGGAAAGAATACCTCACTTCTATTATGATTTTTATGTATATAAATATGCTACTGGACTTAGTGCTGCAACTTATATTGTAAAGAATATATTAAATGGCAAAGAGGGAGCAGTAGATTCTTATATTGAATTCTTAAAATGTGGAGGAAGATTATCTCCTTTAGAATCTCTTAAGGTAGCAGGTGTTGATCTTGCTGATAAAAAAGTAGTAGACTCTGCTTTAGAGGAATTTAAAAATATTCTTGATATGTATAAAGAAAATATGTAAAACTAAAAGAGACAATTTAATGTCTCTTTTAGTAATTATATATTAATTAAAATAGTTATTTAAATATGATATTAAATTATCAGCATTTGTATAGTAAGTATAGTAATCAGAAGTATTACTTTCTTTTAGTATTAATGAGTTATTATCTATTATTTCAATATCTGAGATATCATTATTGTAATTTATAATTACTTTTTTATAACAAGTATTTAAATCACCTAGAAATGGACCATTATCAGATAGTTTATTCCATTTTTTCTTTACTTCTTTTAGTACATCGTTATTTAATATATTGGTTGTTCCATCACATTTTAATGTGTATATTTCATAGTCTTCTTTTAGAATATTATCTATCCAATTATTTTGCTTTTTTGTTAGGAGAAGTACTCCTATTACAAGTAGTATGATTATCGGTAAGACAATTAATATTATTTTTTTATTTTTCATTATATCATCCTTTCATCTTATAAGATAATATTATCATTTTGTTATTTTTATGTCAATCTTTTAGATATGACTTTATTTTTTTTTAATTATACTATATAATTAAGGTGGAGGTAAAGGCTATGGAACTTTATGAACTTAGAAATAAATATAATGATTTAAATAATAGATTAAATGATTTAAGGAGGTCTCTTTGACTTAGATAATAAGATTAAAAGAGAAGAAGAAATTAATAATTTAATGCTAGATAGTAATTTTTGGAATGATAGTGAGACTGCTAATAGATTGGTAGGAGAACTTAAAAGTATTAAGAATATTGTTAGCAATATGGAAGATTTATCTAATAGTATTAGGGGTAATTTAGATGTTGTTGAAACCGAAGAAGATGTTGATATTCTTAATATGGCTGAAGAAGAAATACCTAGTATTTGTGATAAATTAGATAAATTAGAACTTGAGACTTATTTAAGTGGAGAGTATGATAATTGTAATGCTATTTTTGAGATACATGCTGGAGCAGGTGGTACAGAGTCTTGTGATTGGGCTAATATGTTATATAGAATGTATATGAGATATGCTAGTAGTGCTGGATATACCTTAGTAGAACTTGACAAACAAGAAGGAGAAGAAGCGGGTATTAAGTCTGTTATGTTTCAGATTAATGGTAATAATGCATATGGGTATTTAAAGAGAGAAAAAGGTGTACATAGACTTGTTCGAATTAGTCCATTTGATGCTGGTAATAGAAGACACACCTCTTTTGCATCAGTTGATGTTATGCCAGAGATTGATAAAAATATTGATATTGAAATTAATGAATCTGATATAAGAGTAGATATTTATCGTAGTAGTGGCCCTGGTGGTCAAGGTGTTAATACAACAGATAGTGCTGTTAGAATTACACATATTCCTACGGGTATTGTTGTTACTTGTCAGAATGAAAGAAGTCAAATCAGAAATAAAGAAAAGGCTTTAGAAGTGTTAAAGAGTAAACTTTATTTAATAGAAATAGAAAAACAAAATGAAAAATTAAATGGTATAAGGGGAGAACAACTTAGTAATGGATGGGGTTCTGCTAAAAGAAGTTATGTAATGTGTCCTTATACCTTAGTAAAAGATAATGACTCAGGATATGAATCTAGTAATGTTAATGATATATTAGATGGTAATATAGAGAGTATGATTGAAGTGGGACTTAAAAATTAGAATAAAAGGGAGAGGTAGTTATGGGAATACTAGAGTATTTTAGAAAGAAAAAAGTAGATAGTATTATTGAAGCAGTTAAAAAGAAAAATCTAGGTAAGAGGTATTTTATGCTTATACTTGGATGTTTAATTGTAGCTTTTGCTTTTAATTTGTTCTTTTTAAGATATAATATTGTTTGCTTTGGTATAAGTGGACTTTCAATCGTACTTGATAAATATGGTATTAATCCATCTTTATTTATAATGATAGTTAATATTATTCTTTTAATTATTGCTTATTTTGTACTTGGATTTGATAGTACGAAGAATCAATTAGTTGGTGCTCTAATATATCCCGTATTTATTGAAATTACCAAATTTATTACAGATAAAATTGATTTAGGTAACACTGAAATGGTTGTTATTGCACTACTTGGAGGAGTATTTGCAGGAGTAGGATATGGTCTTATTTATAAGAGTAATTTTTCTACGGGGGGTACGGATGTTATTATTGAAATAATTTGTAAATATTTAAAATTATCAATGGGTACTGCTGGCCTTATTGTTAATTCTATAATTATTGCATTTGGTAAAATAGCCTTCTCATGGAGTACTGTTCTATATGGCATATTAGTGTCGTATTTGATATCAATGTTTACAGACAAAGTTTTACTTGGTATATCTAGATGTAAAGCCTTTTATATAGTAGTAAATAAAGAATTAGAATTTGAAGTTAAAGAGTATCTTTTATCAATAGATGGTGTTGGTACTACGGTTATTGATGCTGAAGGTGGATATTCGGAAAAGAATCAGACTCTTCTTTTAGCGGTTGTTCCGACAAGAAGTTATTTTGTAGTAAAAGATGGATTAAGAGAAATAGATAAAAATATTTTCTTCCTTGTATGTGATTCATATGAAGTTAGTAATAAGGAGGGAGATTTGTGGTATTAGAAATTGAAAAAATTAAAAATAGGATTAGAGAAAAAAACTATTGGAAAAATTTTTGTATGTTTGTTTTTGGTATGACTTTTAGTGCAGTATCTGTATGTGTGTTTTTTACCCCTAATGATGTTGTTACTACTGGTAGTACTGGACTTGCAATACTACTTAATAAATTTATTAATATTGATTTATCTTTAATTATTCTTGCTCTATCAGCAATATTATTGGTTCTTGATTTTGGTGTATTTGGAATAGAACATGGATCAAGAAATATATTAGGCACTATTTTATATCCAATATTTATAAAAGCATCCAGTTTACTTACTAATTATGTATTTTTTAATAATACTTCTTTATTCTTACTAATACTTGTTGGAGGAATATTTTCTGGTATTGGATTTGGACTTGTTAAAAAGTCTGGTTATAGTTTAGGGGGGTTTTATACATTATATGATCTTTTAAATAAAAGATTTAGAATTTCTATTGGTAAAGCTAATTTAATATGTAATATGACTATTATTATAGCTAGTTTATTTATATTTGGGCTTGATAAGTGTATATATGCTTTTATTGGATTATATGTAGCTTCTTATGTTGGAGATAGAATTATGATAGGTATATCTAGAAATAAGGCTTTTTATATTGTTACTAGTAAACCTAATTTAATTAAAGATTATATAGTAAATAATTTAAATCGTACTGTTACGGTAGTTAATGCTAAAGGTGGATATTCGGATAGAAAGAAAAAAATGCTTTTATGTGTAATGCCTACGAGAGAGTATAATATAGTTAAAGAAATAATTAGTGAAATTGATAATAAAGCATTCTTTTTAATTACTGATAGTTATTATGTGTCTAAATAGAAAATATTGTTAAATATTTGTATGGACTTTTAAAATAATATAAAAAATGTTATAATTGTTTTTGAATATGAAAGGAGTAGTATGGAGTTAATTAGAATTAGTGATGTGCAGAAGACTTATAAGACAGGTACTGTTGCCCTTTATGATGCTAATCTTAGTATAAAAAAAGGTGAGTTTGTCTTTGTTATAGGTGCTTCTGGTAGTGGCAAATCAACACTTATTAAAATGTTATATAGAGAAGAAAAACCTGATAGGGGTTCGATTATCATTGGAGGAATTAATGTAGCAAAGCTTCGTAATAGAAAAGTATATGCTTTAAGAAGAAAATTAGGAGTAGTATTCCAAGACTTTAAGTTACTTCCTAAACTTACAGTGTATGAAAATGTTGCTTTTGCAATGGAAGCTTTAGGGTATGATAAGAGAGAAATACATAAAAGGGTAATTGAAGTGTTAGATTTAGTAGGTCTTAAAAATGTTGTTAGAAAATATCCTGATCAAATATCGGGAGGAGAGCAGCAAAGAGTGGCTATAGCTAGGGCAATAGTTAATAGACCTAAACTGCTTATTTGTGATGAGCCTACGGGTAATTTGGATCCTGATACTTCAATGGAAATTATGAAAGTACTTGAAAATATAAATGCTATGGGGACTACTATTGTTATGGCTACGCATGATAGAGATATAGTTGATAGAATGCAAAAGAGAGTTATTTTATTAGATCATGGTAAAATAATAAAAGATATTGAGAAGGGAAGTTATGTTCATGAAACCGTTTAGAGCTATAAAAAGATATTTTAGGGATGCTCTTCATGGAGTATTTAGAAACTTTTCTTTATCTCTTGCCTCTATTTCATGTATTACTATTACTTTAATAGTTGTGGCAGTATCTTTAATTCTTTCTTATAATGTTGAACATTTTTCTGATTCTATTAGAAAAGATGTTACGGTTGTTATGTTTTTAAAGAGTGATACTACAAGTGAAGATGAAGAAAGAATTAAGAAAGAATTAGAAAGTATTGAAAATATAGAAAATAGTAGTATTGAATTTAAGAGTAAAGAACAGTCCGCTAAAGAATTGAAAGCGGGAAGCGATATATTTGCTAATACAGTTGATTCTTGGACTACTGAAACGAATCCTTTACTTGATAGTTATATGTTTAAAGTTAAAGATATTGAAAAAATAGATAATACTGTTAAAGATGTAAAAAGTTTATCTTTTACAAAAGATAAAGTTAATAATATTAATTATGGTGAAGATATTGTTCATCAGTTAGTTGTTGTATTTAATATCGTTAGAAAGGTATGCATAGTAGCAGTTCTTGCATTAGTACTTGTTACTGCATTTTTAATTGCGAATACAATTAAACTTGCTATATATTCGAGAAAAAGAGAAATAGAGATTATGCGACTAGTTGGAGCTTCTAATATATCAATTAAAATTCCATTTATAATAGAGGGATTATTTATTGGTATATTTGGTTCTATTGTCCCAATACTTATTACTATATTTGGATATGGTTCTTTATATGATTTCTTTGATGGTAAATTATTTGGTTCACCTCTTGCAAGTTTAGTAGAACCTATGCCATTTGTTTATGAAACATCAATAGTACTTCTTATTATTGGCATAGTAGTGGGTATGATAGGTAGTTATCAAGCTGTTAGAAAGTATTTAAAAATATAGGTTCATTTTGAATCTATATTTTTTTCTATTCCGTATGTTTTAGAATTGGTATCATAAAAGATATAATTATGGGGTGGATAATATGTTAGGTATGTAAATATTATATATGTTATTATTATTACTGGTATTATTAATTTATTTACTATTTTAATATGTGGTGCTTTTAGAATATTGTAGCTTATTATTTCCTTGATGATATAGATTATAAATAAGAGTATTATAGATATGATTAGATTTTCACCAATTAGTTTGTATAAGGGTATGTATATAACTAAATATATTGGTATTATTACTATAGATGTAAACCATAATTGAAAGGGATAATTATTATAATTAATATTATTCTTTTTTAATATTAAATAATCGATTATTCCATATAGTAATGATGATGTAAATAATATTTTCATATGTTCCCAAATACTTTCATTTACGGGAAAGAAGATAGAAGTAATAAAACTAGGAAATATTGTATATACAAAGTGAGATATAAATGATATTAGAAATATTCCTAGTACTGCTATTAATCTGGTTTTTTTTAAATTTAATTTCATACTTACCTCTAATATATTTAATGATAATAAAAAGGGAATTAGTACTTTTTTATTTAATTTTAATTATATTTTTATTATGAAATAAGGGAAAAATTAGAATTAAATTGGTTAAAATGAGTATACTAATATAGAAAGAAATTTATACATTTTCGGAATTGAATTCCGAAAATGTTGACATATCAAATAAAGTATGATATTATTTTAGTGGGTGGTAAAATGAAATATATTTCTAGGGCAATGGAAGAAAAATTAGTTTCTATGATTGACAAATATCAGGTTATTATGATAACAGGGCCAAGGCAAGTAGGGAAAAGTACTTTATTAAGTTATATTTCAAGAAAATTGAATAAAAATATTAATAAAGTTACTTTGGATGATTTAATCCTAAGGAGTCAAGCCCAGGATGATCCTGAATTATTTTTAAGAACACATGAAACTCCATTAATAATTGATGAATTTCAAAAGGCTCCAGAGCTTTTATCCTATATTAAAATGATTGTTGATAATGATAATGAAAAAATAGTTTTTGGTGAAAAAGAAAATATTGAAACTTTATATTTTCTAACTGGAAGCCAAATTTTTGAAACAATGGAAGAAATATCTGAATCACTTGCTGGTAGAGTTGGTATACTTGATTTATATGGATTGTCAGAAAGGGAAATTGAAAAAAAAGAAAGTGGTTTATTTATACCTAATATTAATGATATTAAAAAAAGAGAAAGAACTGAATATAAGTCTACAATTAATCTGTATAAAAAAATATATAGAGGTTCCTATCCTGAATTATATACAACTGATAAAGATATAGAAAAATATTATAGTGATTATTTTAGAACTTTTATTGAAAAAGATATTAGGAAATTAATTAATATTAAAGATGAAAATAAATTTATTAAGTTTGTTTCTTCGTTAGCAGCGAGAACGGGGCAAGAATTTATTGCTTCTCCAGTAGCTTCAGAAGTAGGTATTGATGATAAAACTGCTAGTTCATGGTTATCTATTTTAAAAAATACGGGTGTTATTTATTTATTACAACCATATATGAATAATAGTGTTGGTAGAGCTGTAAAAAGAGAAAAAGTTTATTTTACAGATACAGGTTTGGCATGTTATTTAGCTGGTTATGTTGATTACATCACACTAGAAAAAAGCGCTTATAGCGGTCCAATATTTGAAACTTATGTTGTTGGTGAAATAATTAAATCTTTTGTAAATTATGGAAAGGATGCAAGAAAACATTTATATTATTATAGGGACAATAATCAAAAAGAAATTGATTTATTAATTAATTATAATAATGTTATTTATCCTATTGAAATTAAAAAAAGTGCTAATCCTGGTAAGGATGCTATTAAAAATTTTGATGTTGTTAATAATTTTGAAATGCAAAGAGGAAATGGTATAGTACTTTGTATGACAAAAGATATAATAGCATATGACGAAAATAATTACATGGTCCCTATTGAATATATATAGGTTATTATCTACTATAGGGTTATTCAAACTAACTTTGTTAGTTTGACCGCCAAAGGCGGAAATAATATAATAAAAAATATATAAAAGGCTTTATTTTAGGCTTTTTTTTTGGTACAATAAATAATGTGATTATATGAAGAAAATGTATATATTTATTGGTATTTTTATTATATTTATAGTGTCAATTACAATAATAGGATCTTTTATTGTTATGGGGGGTACTCCTGTTAAAGTAGATAAAGATATTCTTACTATGCAGAGTAATAAAGAGGTTTATTTTAATGTATATGGTTATGATATAAATAATCCTAATATTATTGTAAATCCATATGGCAATAGTCCGCTTACTGTCTTAGTTATGTTTACATCAAATGATTATAGTGAAGTATCTATTACTGTTAAAGGAAAATATGATAATGATATCAATTATACTTTCTCTAAAGATAAGTATCATTTAATTCCGATATATGGTTTATATCCTGATTATGATAATACTATTATTGTTAGATGTGAAGGTAGTGAGAAGGTTATTAATATTAAAACAGATGCATTACCTGATGACTTTACATTAAGTGAGAATATGGCTTATGATAACTATAGTTTTTATAATGTAAATTACCCTTATGCAATAGATAGTTATGGAGATGTTAGATGGGTTTTAAATGAACATTATTTTGGTAATATGACAGTATTAGATAATTCTAATCTTATTATTGGAAGTAACTATTATAATGAAGATGAGGATAGTACGATTAGTTTTTATAGAATGAATTTACTTGGTAAGATATATGGGGAATATCTACTAAAAGATAATTATTATGGATTAAATGGTATATATGATGATAATGTTCTTGTTAAAAGTGATAAGTATTTAGTAATGGATATGCAGACTGGTAATATTATTAAGAAACTAGATGAAGTAGATGATAGTATATTTAGTAATAATATTTTTGATTTATATAAAAATGTTAGTAATTATAATATTGGTAAATCAGTTAGATTTGGTAAATTATCTAGTACTGAAACTAGTAATATAAGTAGTGTTTTACTTAAGTATTCTAAATATAAAGATGATGATATTACTATTAGTATAGATAGTAATAGAATATCCATTAGTAATGATGGGGATGATGTAATATATATTATCTTGGATAAGTTTTTAGATAAAAAAGTATATGAAGTAGTAGACACTAAGTATATTAATTTAGAAGGATTAAATGGTAAATATACTATATATTACAAGATTAATGATAAAATATATAAGACAGACTATTATATAGAGGTATAGATATGGAAAGAATTATATTACATGTAGATGTAAATAATGCTTATCTTAGTTGGACTGCTATATGGTTATTAAAAAATGGACATAAAACGGATATTAGAGAAAGATATGCTATTATTGGAGGAGATGAATCGCAAAGAAGAGGTATTGTTCTTGCTAAAAGTAATCCTTGTAAGAAAAAAGGAGTAGTAACTGCTGAGACTATTGGTTCTGCTAGAAGAAAGTGCCCTTATTTAGAAGTATATGCTCCGAACTTTAAGGTGTATAAATATTTTTCTGATAAGATGTATGAATATTTAAGTACTTATACGGATATTATTGAAAGATATTCTATTGATGAATGTTTTCTTGATTATACTGGTAGTTTAAAGTTATTTGGTGATCCTATAAAGATTGCTTATAAGATTAAGGATGATATATATAAGAAATTTGGTTTTACTGTTAATGTTGGGGTGGGTAATAATAAATTACTTGCAAAAATGGCTAGCGATTTTGAAAAGCCTAATAAAGTTCATACTTTGTTAAGTAATGAAGTAGTAAGTAAAATGTATCCTTTACCGATTGAGGATTTATTTATGATTGGTAAGTCTAGCAGTAAGAAACTTAGAGAAATGGGGATTAATACGATTGGTGATCTTGCTATTTATCCAGAAGATGAACTTATTAAGAGATTTAAAAAAATGGGTAAGATGATGCATGAGTTTGCTAATGGTATTGATGATAGCTCTGTTCATTTTGAAAGGGAAGCTGCGAAGAGTATTTCTTCATCAACAGTACTACCATATAACTATAGCGATGATAAAATGTTAAGAGAAGTTATTATGAATTTATCTAAGAGAGTAGGTAGACAATTAAGATACAATAAGATGTATGCTGTTACGATTGGTATTTGGCTTAAATACAGTTATTTTGAAAAGATTAGTAAACAAGAAAAACTTGATATTAGTATCTCTACTGATGAAGAAATATATGAAAATGCTTATAAGATATTTGATAAATTATGGAATCATGATGATGGCGTTAGAAGTATTTGTGTATTTATAAGTGGACTATCTAATGAGAAGAAGAGGCAACTATCAATATTTGATATGGATAGTAGTAATAGAAATGATGGAGATAATGAAAAAGTACAAAAATTAATTGATGAAATACAAAATAAATATGGAAAAAATATTATTAATTATGCTAACATGAAGGAGAATGATAAAAGATGAATAATGAAATAATTAGTGAAATAGCAAATGATTTAAATATTAAGAATAGTCAGATTGAAGCAGTACTTAAACTCTTGGAAGAGGGTAGTACAATTCCTTTTATTGCGAGATATCGAAAAGAAGCTACTGGTGCTTTAGATGAGGAACAGATTAGAAGTATTAGTGAGGTATATGAATATCAAGTTAATTTACTTAAGAGAAAAGAAGATGTTATTAGATTAATAGATGAAAAAGGTCTGCTTACTGATGAGATTAGAGATAATGTTATGAAGTGTTCTAAGCTTGTTGAGGTTGAAGATATTTATAGACCTTATAAGGAAAAGAAAAAGACAAAGGCTACGGAAGCTATTAAGAATGGATTAGAACCATTAGCTAAAATTATTATGTCTTTTAAAAGAGCAGATATTAAGAAAATTGCTGAGTCTTATTTGAATGATAATGTTAAGACAGTAGAAGATGCAATACAGGGAGCTAAATATATTATTGCAGAGTGGATTAGTGATAATGCTTTTTATCGAAAATATATTAGAAATAATATGAAGAATAATGGAGTTATTCATACTAAATTAAAAAAAGGAGCAGAAGACTCCTGTAAAGTATATGAGATGTACTATGATTATGAAGAAAAACTGAAATATATTAAACCTCACAGAGTACTTGCTATAAATAGAGGAGAAAAAGAGGGTATTCTTACTGTTAGTATAACAATTGATAATGACTATGTATTATCTTTTCTAGATAGTAAGATTATTAAAGATGGTAATGAAGAGAGTACGGAGATAGTTAAAGATGCGATTAGAGATAGTTTTAAGAGATTAATACTTCCTAGTATTGAAAGAGAAGTAAGGGCAGAACTTAAAGAAGTAGCGGAAGAAGGGGCTATAGATATTTTTGGTAAGAACTTAGAAAATTTACTTCTTACTCCTCCAATGAAAGATATTACAGTACTTGGCTTTGATCCGGCTTTTAGAACAGGATGTAAATTAGCGGTTGTAGATAGTACCTCTAATGTACTAAATATATCAGTTATTTATCCACATGAACCACATAATAAATGGGATGAAGCCAAGGATAAGATTAAAGAGTTAATTAAGAAATATGATATTGATGTTATATCAATTGGTAATGGTACTGCTTCAAGGGAAAGTGAGAAATTAGTCGCAGAAGTTATTTCAGAATATAAGGATAAGGATGTTAAGTATGTAATAGTAAGTGAAGCTGGAGCTAGTGTATATTCGGCCAGTCCTCTCGCTATTAAAGAATTTCCTGATTTAACAGTAGAAAAAAGAAGCGCTATTAGTATTGCAAGGAGATTACAAGATCCGTTATCAGAACTTGTTAAGATTGATAGTAAGAGTATAGGGGTAGGACAATATCAACATGATGTTAATGAGAAGAGACTTGATGAATCTTTAGACTTTGTTGTTTCCAAATGTGTTAATAATGTTGGGGTTAATGTTAATACTGCTAGTCCATCAATACTTAAATATATTTCTGGTCTTACGAAATCTTCGATTGATAAGATTCTTAAATATAGGGAAGAGAAGGGTAAGATTAAGTCGAGAGAAGAGCTTATTAGTAAGAAGATTGTAACTCCTAAAGTGTATGAACAGTCGATTGGATTTATGAGAGTAATTGATGGAGATAATCCAATGGATATTACTCCGATACATCCAGAAAGTTATGATACTACAATTAAGTTATTAGAAAAACTTGGATTTGGTATTAAAGATTTAGGTAGCGATAAACTTACTAAGTCACTTAGTAGTATTAATATCGATAATTTATCTAAGGAATTAGGTGTTGATAAATATACTCTTGAAGATATTATTAAGGCCCTTGAAAAACCTAATAGGGATTATCGTGATGATTTTGAAAAACCAATACTAAAGAGTAATATTTTAAAATTAGAGGATTTAACGGTTGGTATGGAACTATCTGGTACGGTTAGAAATGTTGTTGACTTTGGAGCATTTATTGATATTGGTTTACATGAAGATGGTCTTGCTCATATATCTAAACTAACAGACAAATATATTAAACATCCAATGGAAGTAGTATCAGTAGGTGATATAGTTACCTGCTACGTGGATAAGATATCACTTGATAAGGGAAAAGTTAGTTTGTCTTTGATTAAGCCTAATACTATGAATGGTTAAGTAAAATATAATGTTATTAAGATAGTACTATATATAATTATTTAAAAAAAATAGATTTAATGCTATAATTAGTAAAAGAGGTGTAGAATGAAAGAAAAAAAAGAATTAATAAGTCAAAATGAAATGTTAGAATTTGTAGTAGGAATAATTCTTCTTGCAATTGGTTTATTTATGTTATCGATGCATGTTAGAGTTTATTCTGGATGGTTCGCAGGATTTACTATTGGATCTATTAGAGTAGCATCTGGTGCTGTTACAATTCCACTCATTATAGGAGTAATATGGTATGTAGCTAGACCAAAATCAAAGTTAGCTAAATGGCTATGTCTATTAGGAAGTCTAATAATTGTTGTTTCAATTATTATGAGCATTCAAATTAACTGGGTATCATCAACATTATTTGAATACTTATTAATATTTGGATTATGTGCTGTAGGTATAGGATTAATATTAAAAACAATATTTATTGATAGAAAAAATAGTTAAGTTTATTATAATTATATCAAGATAAAATTATCAATTTAAATATTAAGCGGTGGTATAAATAATGCTACTGCTTTTTATATAAGAATATATTTATATTATTACAAACGAACTGATAATAAATAGCACAAGGTTTCTGAAAAAAGTTATAGATTTTTCTTTAAATCGGTGATAACTTGTAATTACAGAAGACATGGGGTATAAAAAACAAACCACTAGGGTTTGCTTATGTCAACATTGGAGCGAGTGTCGTAGATATCTACAACTCTTTCTCTAGTGATATGATAAATATCACTCACTACAAACATTTTATCAAATAAAACAAAAAGTAGCAATAATTTTTACGCTACTTTATTAATTCTTTTTTAATACTCTTACTTTTCCTGGAACTTCATTAATCCAACTTTCAATATCGTTTTCCATTCCTTCAGTTAAATAATTTACATTTAAATTACTGTGATTTTCAGAACCATGGAAATCACTTCCTGCGCTTATTAATAAACCTTTTTGTGTTGCATATTCATAAAGATATTTAACTTCATCTTCACTTTCAGGTTCATTACTAATCTCTATACCATCAATATATGGAGAACAAGAATCTAGAATTTCATCAACATTTATTCCTTTAGCATATTTATAAGGGTGTGCTAAAAATATTTTTCCACCATTATCATGAATTATTTTGCCTAATACATCAATAGTAGGCCATACGATATTCATATCAACATATAATGGAAAACTATTATCCATTGTACTTAATCTATAAAAATCGCTTACATTTGATAGATTATATTTAGATAAAAAACTTCGATTTTCTTCGGTTGTGCTTAACATTCTAAAGATTGCACCATGTGCAAATTCTTTTTCTGGATCATAAGGAATAGATTCATCTAATACTAAATTTAAATTTTTACATATTTCTACTAATTTATTGTAAATTTTCATTTGTCTTGTAGCAATTGTTCCATATTGCTCTTTTGCCCATGCACTAACTTTTTCTAATTCAAAACCATAACACAAAATATCATAAGTGACATTATTAATTATTGCATCGGCTTCCATACCATAAACTAAAGTGCCATTTTCACTAATCATACTTAAGTCTAAATCAGAATATGTGTCACAATTATCATGGTCTGTAATAGATAAATAAGATATTCCATTTGCTAAACATTGATTGACTATTTCATTAATGTCAAGAACGCCATCTAATGAATGATTTGAATGAGTGTGTAAATTAATTCTACTCATAGTATTCACCTTTTCCTTTCATTGATATTATACCATCTTTTTGGTATTTTTAAAACGATTTTAGATAAAAAACATACTTAATAAACATTTTACTAGCAAAAGTTAATGAAACTGATTTATTAGTTGCCAAGTATATACTTATATTTGGTATTTTTTTGTTTATATTTAATTCCTTTAAGTTTTTAAAATTTCTTTTTGCTAAATCTATAATTGCAAATCCAATACCCAAACCAATATTAGTAAATTCAGTAATTAACTCTTGACTTACAACTTCCATTTTAGGAACTAATTTAACATTATTTTGTAGTGCAACATAATCTAATAGCTTTCTACTATTGGATTCTTCTTTTTGTAATATAAGA
Organism: uncultured Caryophanales bacterium; assembly: GCA_946611235.1. Lineage (GTDB taxonomy): Bacteria > Bacillota_I > Bacilli_A > RF39 > UBA660 > CAG-302. The sequence continues at coordinate 37,774 of CAMODE010000009.1, forward strand.
GGAACATTATTTAAATCTTCAAAATTATTAATATTATCATCATAAAACTCTGGGTTATAAATAAATCCCTGCTTTAATTCTTTTATCTTTTCTAGATTAAGATTTGTTTCTTTAATATTGCTTTCATTAAATATAACAAAATCTAATTTTCCTAATTTTAAATCGTTTATTAGATTACTAGTTAAGTCATTTGTTATATTAATGTTTATATTAGGATAATCAAGATGAAAATCTTTTAAGGCATTTATTAAAACTAATTTTGTTAAAGTGGTGGAACATCCAATTTTAACTTTACCTTTAGATAAATCTTTGAATGAAGTAAATTCATTTTCAGCATTATTAATTAGCTCTAAAGCACCTTTAACATATTCATAAAACATTTTACCTTCCTCAGTAAGTTCCATACCTTTATTACTTCTTAAAAATAAAGTTCCACCTAATTGATCCTCTAACTTCTTTATTGATTGAGAAATAGCAGGTTGAGATATATGTAATTCTTCACTAGCTTTAGTCATGTGCTTATGTTTAGCTACAGTATAAAAAACTCTATATAATTCTAAATCTACATTCATTATAAGTTCTCCTTATGAACATTATAACATAAATATATTTTACTTATCAATATATTTGCAATAAAATGAAAGTGAAAGGAAGGATAATATGTTTAAAGATTTAAATGTTGTTATTGGAGTAACTGGCGGAATTGCTGCTTATAAAGCATGTGGAATAGTAAGTTATTTAAAAAGTGAAGGAGCAAATGTAGATGTAATAATGACAAGAAATGCTTGTGAATTTATTACACCATTAACACTTGAAACCTTATCTGGAAATAAAGTAATAACTGATATGTTTGAAAGACCAGATTATATTGATGTTAAACATATTAGTTTAGCAAGAAAAGCAGACTTATTTTTAATAGTACCAGCAACTGCAAATATAATTGGAAAAGTCGCAAATGGAATTGCTGATGATATGTTATCTACAACTATTATGGCAACAAAAGCTCCAGTAATATTTGCCCCTGCTATGAATAATGGAATGTATGAAAATCCAATTGTTCAAAATAATTTAGAAAAATTAAAATCTTATGGTTATAAGATTATTGAACCTTCCATTGGTCATCTTGCTTGTGGATATGAAGCTAAAGGTAAACTTCCTAAAAGTGAAGAGATAATTGACTATGTTAAGTTTTTGGTAAAGGAGAGAAAATAAAATGAAGAAAATAATTATAACTGCTGGTGGAACAAGTGAAAGAATTGATAATGTTAGAAAAATAACAAATTCATCTAGTGGTAAATTAGGAATGACGATTGCAAATCATTTATTAGAGGAAAAAAATGACCTAATGATTTACTATGTATGTTCAAAAAATTCATTAAGACCTACTGATAAAAGAGTTAAAGTTGTTGAAATAGATGGAACTATAGATTTAAAGAATACTATTGAAGGTTTACTTACAAATGAACACATAGATTATTTTATTCATTCTATGGCAGTATCTGATTACATGACAGACTATGTGACGACAATTGAAAGAATGAAGGAAAGTATTAAAGAACACGATGATATTGATGAGGCATTTAAAAATATTGAAGTTATTGGTGGAAGTAAAATATCTTCATATGAAGATAATCTAGTAATAGTATTAAAGCCAACTCCTAAAATAATATCTATTATCAAAAATTTAAGTCCATCAACATATCTAGTAGGATTTAAATTATTAGATGGAGTATCAAAAGAGGAATTGATTGAAGTTGCAAAAAGATTACGAAATAAAAACAATTGTGATTTAGTTGTTGCTAACGATTTATATAATATTAGAAATGGTGATCATATTGGTTATATAATCGATAAAACTAATAAAATAGAAGAAGCACATGGTAAAGATGATATAGCTAAAAAGCTAGTTAGAAAGATGTTTAATGATGGAAAAAGATAAAATAATATATATTCAAAATCTAAATACTGATATTGATAATTTATACAATGAATTATTAAATAAGAAATGTAAATTTATATGGGACAATATTTATTACGAAAGGAGAATCAATATGGATTGGAAATTACAATTAGGTATTTCTATAGTTGTTCCTATTGTTAGTTCTTTATTAACTTATTTAGCTGCTATTAAAAAATCAAAAAATGATGTTGAGGCAGTTAAAATATCAGCAGAAACAGAAATTAAAAAAATTAGAGAGGAATCAGATAAAGAGTTAAAAAAAATTCAAAAAGAAACAGATGAGAAAATTAGATTAAAAATTGCAGAAAATGATTTGACATCAAAAACTAATGAGGAACAATTGAAAAATGTTGCAACTTCTAAATTTTTAGAAGAATTTATGAAAGATCCTAAAAAATCTGCAGAGAGTTTAAAGGCAATGTAAGATGTTGCTAAAATGTTTCAAAATAATAAATAAATACCATAAAACAAGTTATATTAATGACTTGTTTTTAAATAATCTTCTAATTCAGATAGTCTAATCTTATTAGATAAGTTCTCTATAAATATCTCATTAAAATAATTAAAAGCAAGAAAAGTTACATCATTAATTATTATTCTATGGGGTTCAACATGGGTTAAGTTAGTTCTATCAATTTTTCTTATACTACCATTTATGATTTTTAATGTGGTATTGGAAAACTCACATATTAGATCTAACTTCTTTTTTAATGAAACAACTCCTTACTTAATAATATTTACCATAGTTTCATCTTTTCTTTATAAAGTAGGATAGTCTTTGTATCCTTCCAAGCTTGACTGCGTGAAACGGATAAAAAAAAGAACCATTATAAGGTTCTTACTATTTAATTTGGAGCGATAACTTTACTTATATTCGAAAAATTATACTCCCAAAGTTGTTTGATTAAATCAACTAAATAAATTATATCAGTTTTTGGGATTATTTCAAGATGTACAAATGAAATATTATAGATTTGTAATTACATCTTCTAAAAATTCAATAATTTTATTTATTACAAATAATTTAACTTTATCAACACCTTTGATACTATTTAATTCATTTTTTAACTCCATTAATTTATCTTTATCATTTATATAATAATCTTTTATATTTGAATAATTATATATTTTCTGCAGTGCATACCAAAATTCATAAATTTGTTCAATACTTTTACTTTCTATGTTTGATATTATTGCATTTATATTTAAAATGTCAGCAAAATTTTTATTTTGTATAAATTTATAATTGTTAGTTTCACAGTATTCTTTTAATTTACTTCCCCATTCATCACTTGTAAAAATAATATTAATTTGTGTTTCATTATCTCTTTTTTCCTTTTGATTTACCAATTTTTTAATATTATTTATATTTTTATGATATATTTCGGAAGTTTTTGGAGTTCCATCAAAAAGCCTATCTTCATTATATTTTCCATTTACAATACCTTTATCAATGTTTCTTTCCAGTTTATTAATTGCTTTATTTATCTTTGTTTTGCATACATCCATTTCTTCGATGCGGGATAAATAATTTACTATTTTTGAATACAATTCTAAATCATAATCATTATTTTCAATTTTTGTTATTAATTCGTCAATGATTGTATTTAATTCTTTCTCTGGTATAATCCACCAAGTTTTTAACTTATATAATGGATCATTTGGATTGTTTATTTCATTTAAAATCATATTTTTATAATCATTTAAAGTAATTTTTATTCTATCTTTATCTAAATATGAGTTTTCTATATAATCATCTACAAATCTAAATCCTACAACAAAATTTTTATATATGTAATCTGCTAATTGATTTCCTAAATAAACGGTACCAAATTCTTGATTGGGTTCCCAATTATAGGATTTTTTCCCTTGCTTTATATGCAGAGATTTAATAGTACAATATGAAAACAAATCATTCAAATAAATGTTTTCTACATCTTCATTTTTAATAATATTTTTTGTTTCTTCAACTAATCTATTAAAACATTGAAAAATAAATTGTACTGTTCTTAAGTTATAATATTTTTCATCTTCCAACTGTTTTAAAAATTTTTCCTTATTATTTTTTGCGGTTTTATTAGCATCAGTGTTTTTTATGATTGTATCTACAAATATATCGTATATATCATAAATATTAGCTCTGTAATAAATGACTTTTCCAATTAACTTTTCCTTTATTTCATTATATATACTATCTTCATTGAAAAGGTATTTAGTTCTTTGGATAATTTCATCTTTTGTAAATTGAAGCATAGTATTTTGATTTTGTTCATTCGATGGTAACCAAGAATCCTTTTTCTTTTTTTTATCTTCAATTTTAATATTATCAGAAAGTGCAATTAAGTATTTTAATTCTAAATTATTTTGATAATTAACTTTTCCAATTTTATTTTCATCGGCAACTATTATAACTTTTATGTTGTTGTGTTCCACCAATTCATTTATATATCCTAATATAGAATTTATATTTATGTTGCATCGTTCTAAATCATCAAAAAATATAATTAAATTATCAATTTTATATAATGCACTAATAATTTTACTTATCTTGCTATTTGAACTTTGAATAAATGTTTTATTAGCAATAAATTCACTTCCGACTTCTAGTCCAACATCAACAAATGGTAATATCTGCTTTATTTTTTCATTTTTAATTAACGATAGTGCTATTTTGTTTTTTATTTCTGATATATTATTTAGTCCATATAAAGAAACGTATATTGGCTTTTTATATTTACTATTCTTATTTTCTTTATTTTTTTGATATTCTAGTTCTAATTCTTTAATATATTTTTTGACAAAATATGTTTTTCCACTTCCCCAACTGCCATTGAGAAGTGTGGCATATTTTATATTCACATTATAAATATAATCGTTTAATTCATTTCTTATTTCTTTTTCACTTAAATACTTCAATATACATCACCAATAATATTTTATCACTAAAACTAAAAATATGGTCATTTCTTACAATATTTTTTATGACTTCTTATAATAATTTCTTTTATATTATCTTATTAGAAAAAGAATTAGGAAATTTATTAGGAAAATACTAGAAAAATGATAATGCTTTCTTGCGACATTTCTTATGACAAATAAATATATTGCTAAAAGTTTTTATAATAAAAGTACTAGAAAAATACAAAGACATTTAATAGTTTTTTGCGACATTTTCTTGCGACATTTCTTACGACATGGTATAATTAGATTACAAGGATCAGGAGGGAAAAATATGTTAGATGTAATTGAAGATGTAAGAAATGAATTTAAAGTTAAATTGACAGATAAGTTTGAAGAAGAAGTTATATCATTTTTAAATACTAATGGTGGTAATATTTATATTGGTGTTAATGACAAAGGTGATGTTGTCGGAATAAATGGTAATATTGATTTATTACAAAGAATTATTAAGGATAGAATAAAAAGCAATATAATGCCATCAACATTAGGATTATATGACGTTGTTGTATTGGAAGAAAATGGTAAAAAATACATTAAAGTAATTATTGCTCGTGGTAGTGAAGATCCATATTATATCAAAGGTATGGGAATGACACCAGATAGTTGCTTTATTAGAGTTGGCAGTTCAATACAAAGTATGCCTTACGATATGATTAATAATAGAGTTAATAAAAGAACTAGAACTTCATTAAGAAATATAGTATCACCTAAACAAGATTTAACTTTTAGTCAATTAAAAATATATTATGAAGAAAAAGGCTTTAATATTAATAATAATTTTTTAAAGCAATTAGACTTATATACTGATGATGGCAAATATAATTATAATGCTTATTTACTTGCTGACAATAACACAATATCTATTAGATTTGGAAAATATGAAGGAACAAATGCTGTTGATTTAATAGAAAATGAAGATTTTGGTAATTGTTCTATTGTTAAAGCAACAAAAAATATTTTAAATAAGATAGAAATAGAAAATATAATATTTACTAAAATAGAATATCCAGAAAGAAAAGAAATTAAAATGTATGATTTTGCGGCAATAAGAGAAGCAGTTGTTAATGCTATTGTCCATAATGATTGGTCTAATGAATATGCTCCAAAATTTGAAATGTTTAGTGATAGATTAGTAATCTCATCAAATGGTGGTATTCAGCCATCTACCACAAAGGAAGAATTTTTAGAAGGATACTCATTACCTAAAAATAAAGAACTAATGAAAGTATTTAATGATTTAGATTTAGTTGAACAAATGGGTACAGGTATAATAAGAATACTTCAAAGTTATGATAAAAAATCATTTGAATTTTTTCCTAATTTTATTAGAGTTACTTTTCCATTTAATAAAGATAAGTTTAGAGAAGAAACTGAAGAAATCAAAGAATTAACTGAAACTCAAAAATCTATTATTAATTTAATGCTTGATTCACCAACAATTACCCAAGAAGCGTTGTCAAAACTATTAGGTGTTAATATTAGAACTGTTCAAAGAAATATAAAAACACTTATAGAAATGGGATTAATTGAAAGAACTGGTGCTACTAAAAAAGGTGAATGGATAGTAAAAAGATAGGATAAAATCTAGAATAAATAGCAATTATATAGTATAATTTTATTAGCGGATTTCTTGTTTAGGGGGTGTTGTATGGAAACGATTAATGGAGAGTTAAAAGATTATATTGAACAACAAATATTACCAATATATAAAAATAATGATTCTGGTCATGGCATTGAACACATTCAGTATGTTGTTAAAAGAAGTTTAAGATTTGCTAGTCAATTTCCAAATATAAATCTTGATATGATATATGCCATTGCTTCTTTTCATGATATAGCACATCATATAGATAAAGATAACCATGAAGTATTATCTGCTAAACTATTTTATGAAAATGAAAAAATGAAAGATTTCTTTGATGATAAACAAAGAAAAATCATAAAAGAAGCAATAGAAGATCATAGAGCATCATTAGAACATGAACCTAGAAGCGATTATGGTAAGATAATTTCATCAGCCGATAGAACAACTAGTATTGATTCTGTGTTGCAAAGAACTCATTCTTATACTACTAAACATTACCCAGATTTAGATTTATTCCAAATGGTTGAGCGTTCTTATAATCATATGCTTAAAAAGTATGGTGGTAATGGTTATGCTAAAAATTACTGTTATGATGAAGAGTATGAACAATTTAAACGAGATGTTGAAACAATTTCAAAGAATAAATGGGAGTTTACAAAAAAGTATTTGGAGGTAAACAGAATTATGGATTTAAAAGAGAAAGCAAAAAAATTTGCAATAAATGCTCATATGGGGCAAATCAGAAAAAGTGAACCCGATAAACCTATGATAATACATCCTATTAGTGTAGGTATGCTATTAGAAGAATATGGCTATGATGAAGCAGTAGTAGCTGCAGGTTATTTGCACGATGTCGTAGAAGATACTAAATATACTATTGAAGATATAAAAAGAGAATTTGGTGATGAAGTTGCAAATTTAGTTATGGGTGCATCAGAGCCAGATAAATCATTATCTTGGGAAGAAAGAAAAGCACACACTATTGAAGAAACTAAAAAATTACCTTTAAAAAATAAGTTAGTTATTTGTGCCGATAAGATAAATAATTTAGAAGACTTAATGCTTAAATTTCAGAAAAGTGGAAAAAGAGATTTTTCAGCATTTAAGAGAGGCGAAGAACAGCAAAAATGGTATTATACAAGTGTATATGAAAGTTTAATTTATGGTGAAGAAGAAAATTTACCTATATTTAAAAGACTTAAAAATGTACTAGATATTGTATTCGCTGAAAAAGAAGATTTATATTTAAGAGATACTATTTTTGATGATAATAGAGAATATTATGAAAAACTAAAAAAGCTACATGCACAAAAGGTAGAATTACAAAAATTAAAAGCATTATGTGTATTATCAAAACCATTTGTTATTGAATTTAGTGGTACACCTAGAACTGGTAAAACTACTACAATAAATAATCTATATGATTTCTTTAAAAAGGGTGGCTTTAATACTGCTATAATTGAAGAATTTACCACATCTAGATATTATAAAGAAGTATTTAAACAAAAATATAAAGATGTAAGTTCTACTGAATCAAATATGGCAATAATAGAAGAAGTTACAAAACAATTAGAAGAGGCACTTAATTCTGGTAAAGAAATAATTCTAATTGATAGATCTATAAATGATAGACAGATTTGGAATTATAGAAGATATATTCGTGGTGATATGCCAGAAGAACTATACGTTGAATCAAGAGAGAAGTATAGTGCATTATCGAGAAAGTTAATAGATTTTCTAGTTATTACATACGCTGAGCCACTAATTTCATTAAAAAGAGATTATAACTCAAGTTTAGCACTGGAAAAAAGAAACTTTTTAAATATTGATAATTTAAATGAATATAATAGAAGTTTAAGAGATTTACAGGAATTATTTGAAATGAGTGTAGATGATTCGATTTTACTAGATACAAGTTCAATGGATATGGATGAAGTTTCTGTTGAAATTGCATCACAAATAATGCCTGCTATGAGAAAAAGATATATTAAAAGTTTTAAACAAAAATATAATTTAAAGTAATATAACCTAAAAAGGAAGAGCAACTCTTCCTTTTAAAATTACTTTATCTGGTATTAATAATTGAATTGTCTTTTTCTTTTTGGATATCTTTGTCAAAATTATTAAGATTATTTTGTATGCCTTCGGCTCTTTTAGTTATTTCCTTACAATACTTATCATATTTATAGAGCTCTTTAATTTTAGGTTGTATATCACTTATTTCAGCAAGTATTTGAGTTTGCTTGTCTTCAGTTTTTGCTCTATGGTATCTTTTCCAAAGATTTTCTCTTGTACCTTTTAATTTGCTTAATTCATTAGAATTATTTTTAGCAAAGTTATCTAAATCTTCTTTAGTAATGATATTTTTCTCATGCATAAATCTAACTTGTTGTGATGTTTGTTCTAACTTGTAAACTTCTTTTCTAATTGAGTATGGAAGATATTGTTTAGGATGTTTCTTCGGAAATACTCCTAATAAATAACAATAATACAAGTACAATCCATATATTCCTTTATGATGTTTATTAGTTTTAGTATATTCTTCAAAGATAGATTTTTGTGGCATAGGTTTAAATACTATTTGTTTTGATAAATATAATCTTTCAGTTAATCTATCTTTTGAATATTCTTCACCAAATGCATTTTCTATCCTAACTTTATCTTCACCATCTCTATAAATAGTTATTACACCATTAGGAGAGTATACTTTATAACCTAATGATCTCATTCGTTCAAATAATTGTTTTAAAGTTACTGAATAACTAATAACATTATCTAAATCTTCTTTAAGAGTTTTGTAATATTCATCGTTTGAAATGCTTTTGGTATAAGTTCTTTTATAAAACTTATCTTCATCTAATACAGATAGACCATACTCAGAACATAATGAATCAGAAATGTGCCTTATCTTTGATATATTGGTAAGATTGTTATTATATTTCTTACCACTTTTAAAAGATACAGAGTTGATTATGAAATGGTTGTGAATGTGATTGGTATTTTGATGAGTGGCAACAACCACTTCATAATCTTTAAACATTTCTTCAGCAAACTTAACTCCAATCTCATGAGCAATATCTGGGGTAACTTCTCCTTCTTTAAATGATTGATATCCATGATAAGCAAGAACTCCATCTTTCTTTCTAAATCTTTCTTTAGTGAACTCCATATCATCACAAGGATTATCTTCATCACAATTTAAACAACTAACATAACAAACTTTTTCTTGTTTAAAATTATAATCTTTAATAGGTTCTTCTAAATAACTATATGATTGTCTATTACCATAATCTTTATTAAGAGTTTTTTCAGGATTGATGATATAATTTATAGACTGCTTTAAATTATTCTTAATACTCCAAATTGATGTTGTCGCCATTATAGGTTTATCCTTTCTTTTGGGGTGGTGGGAGTAATACCACCTTGCTTGCTTATGACAACATCAGACATAAACTAACTCCTTAAGAATAATTTCTTCAGCAGTATTTTTATAATTATTCATCAATTTTACCCATTCAATCCCGCTATTTTCTTTACTTTTTTCAGATAGTTTTTCATCATTTTTAATATAATTATTCATTAAAGTTTCTAATTTTTCTTCACATTCTTTACTGACTGAAAGAAGATGATTTGTTAGTTCATTCTTCATTAAAAGTGCCTGATATAATCCTTTTTTGTGTTCCTTAATATAGTTTAATCGCAAGTAACCATACTTATTTATTTCTCCATAATTTTGATTTTCTATCACCAAATTTGGTAATAAATAATCTCCAACTTTTCTATAATCAATATTCATAATTTAATCAAATCCTTTCTAATTTTCTAATAATTTATTTGTTTTGTAGCTTATAATTCCATATTTATCTTTAAGATTATCTACTGTAATAGGAAACTTTTCTTTAGGTGAAATTGCTACAAATCTTATAATTTTTTCATTTCCTTTTGGTTGATATTCAAGTGTTATTTCATTAGTTTCTTCATCAATTGCTTCATACATCTCATAAAAAGATGTTTCAAAATGTTCATTCATTTTAGATAAATATTTATCTAATTGTTCCTCATTCATTCTGCCACCTTTAATAGTTTTTTCTTCATTACCAACCATAACAGGTACTGCAACATCAAATATACCTCTTTCATAAAACTTTACTAATTGTCTTATAAATCCGTTTCTAAAATTAATTTTTTCAAGAATTAAATTACCTTTACTATCTTTCTTTATTTCAATAGTATCAATAAATTTTGATATAAATTCTTGTTTTTCAGACTTGTCCATACCATTCCATTTAGTTTTTAAAACACTATTTAGAGTATCAAGTCTAATCATTTTTTCTCTTTCTAAATCTCTTTGTGCAAGTAATTCGTGTGGAGAGTAGTTAAAAGTTTCTAAATTAACTAACTCTAATTTTTTACTTTCAAGGTTTGCAAGTTTATCTTCAATTAGTTTATAATCTTCTTTAAAATCATCAATTTCAACAATACCTTTAATATACAAATCTTTAATTCTATTTCTTTGCTTTTCTAAATCTCTAATCTCTTTATCAATAGAGGTAGTATCAATATTATTAGTTTTATCTTCTAAAACAGGTAGAAAGAACTTTTTAACTGCCATATCATATTCAAGTAAATCATAGATAAAATCTCTTAATAAATGTTCTACATGGTCTTCGTTAAAGTTAATGTGACAATGCTCACAAGTGTAGTACATATACTTTCTTTTAGTGCCACCAGAACCTTTACATTTCATAATGCGACTACAATTAGGACATTTTAATCTTTGAAAGAAAGTATAAACTCTATCTCTTGTATAAGTTCTTTGATTTCTTTCTTTTTGCCTTTGACATTCTTCCCATTTAGCACGAGATATGATAGGTTCTACAACATTCATATAAACAATAGGTTCTAAATTTTCTTGTTTACCAATTCGTTTATATTGTTCATAATCTCCTATATAGATTTTATTATCAATAATCTTTTGAATAGTAGTATCTTTCCAATTCTTTTTAGGATAAATATTATTTTCTTTAAAGTAATTAGCAATTTGCTGAAAACTTTTACCTTCCAAATACATATCAAATATCTTTTCTACATAGGGACGAGTAGCATTATCTATTATCATTCTTTTATCTTCAGCACTCTTATAACCAAATGGTCGCTGTCCCGGAATATGACCTGATTTAATTGCTCCATTTAAACCAAATTTAGTTCTTTCTGATACGATTTCTATTTCTAGTTGAGATAATACTGTAAGCATTCTTACAAAGAATCTACCATTAGCAGTAGAGGTATTAACATCATCTCTATCACATAGTAGAAAGCAATTATATTGTTCTAAAACTGATATTAATTCTTCCAAATCACGAACTGAACGAGTAATTCTATCAAGTTTGTATGCAACAATATAATTAAGTTTTCCTTCCTTCATATCTTTAAGCATTTCTTGAAATTGTGGTCTATGTTCCATATCCTTTGCTGATATTCCAGCATCCTTATAGACCTTATAAACTTCTAACTCCTTAAACTTACATAACTCTCTTAATTTTTCTTCTTGCTCTCCAAGTGAAAATCCTTCTCTTGCTTGATCTTCGGTACTAACACGAATATAAACTCCTGCAATTTTCCTTTCATTATCCATAATTATCAATCTCCTTTCTTTTAGTAATGAAAGGCACCAAA
>CAMODE010000010.1 GCA_946611235.1 uncultured Caryophanales bacterium
GGATTTGCTGTATATGGATTATACATCATATTATTTGGCATCATAAATGGTCTAAAATTATTTCCATACATAATTAAGACTCCTTCCTAAAATAATATATGAAAAATAGTAAAAAAATGTTAAAAAAGTTTTACTTTTATGATATACTTATATATAGAATAGGTGATTAGATGAACGGACAAGTTAATAATCAAAATATGAATAATAATAATACTCCTAATTTTAAATCTAGTGTATCTGGTAATACTGCTATGACTAAGGAAAAAACTAGATATAAATATATCTGTTATGACAAGAATGGTAAACAAGTAAAGGGATATTTTGATGCTTATAGGAGATTAGATGTTGAATCTTTTCTTACTTCACAGGGATATAAGATAGCTAATATTACTCCTACTAAGATAAGTAAAGTTGGTAAGCTTTTTTCTTTAGAAAGACAGATGAAATATAAGGATTTAAACTTTTTCTTAACTCAATTATCTACTTATGTTAAAAGTGGTATTCCACTTACTGAGTCTATTGCTATACTTGAAAATCAGACTAATAATAAATCCAGAAAGGATTTATTTAAAAGGATTACTTATGAATTAAATACAGGTGCTCCTTTCAGTGAGGCTTTAGCTAGACAGGGGAATGTTTTTCCTAAACTCTTAATTAATATGCTTAAAACCTCGGAACTTACAGGTAATTTAACAGAGGCTTTAGATGATATGGCGGCATATTATAAGACTGCTGATACGAATAGAAAACAGATTATTTCTGCTTTAACTTATCCTAGTGTTGTTTTATTTGTAGCTGTAGGTGTTCTTACTTTTTTACTTATTTATATTGTACCTAAGTTTCAGGATATTTTTAATCAATTGGGATCAGAACTACCTGGTATTACAAAAACTTTAATCGCTGTAAGCGAGTTTGTGCAAGATAATATTGTTAAAATAGTTCTTACGATAGCTGCTATTGTAATTATTGTTATTGCTATGTATAAAAATATTAAGAAAGTTAGATATGGTATTCAATGGTTATTAATGCATATACCTGTTATTAAAGACGTCTTTATTTATAATGAGATTGTTATGTTTTCAAAAACTTTTTCATCGTTGATAAGACATGATGTATTTATTACTGATAGTATTGAAATGTTAGGCAAGGTTACTAATAATGAAATATATAAAGATATTATTAGGGAAGCTGTTACTAATTTAAGTATTGGTAGTGGTCTTGCTAAAGCTTTTGAAGGTAAATGGGCTTTTCCTAGAATTGCATATGAAATGATACTTACTGGAGAAAAGACAGGTAGACTTAGTAGTATGATGGAAAGTGTTGCTTCTTATTATGAAGAAGAACAGAAGAATATGGTTCAAAGATTAAAGAGTTTTATTGAACCGGTAATGATTGTTCTTCTAGCAGGTATTGTTGGTGTTGTTCTTTTATCAATATTCCTTCCTATGTTTAAGATGTATGAGGGTATATTATAATGGGAACTTTATATAATTTATATATTTATTTTGTTATATTTATATTTGGCACTGTTATGGGTAGTTTTTTGGATGTTGTAGCGGTAAGACTATCTAAAGAAGAATCAATAATATGGCCTGGTAGTCATTGTGATAATTGTAACCATAAACTTAGATGGTATGAAAATATTCCTATTATATCTTATGTTATACAAAGGGGTAGGTGCACTAATTGCAACTCTATTGTACCTATTAGTACACTTTTGATAGAAGTAATTACTGGCGTTTTGTATTGCACATCTTATCATTCATTTGGATTTAGTTATGAATTTGTTATTAGTTTAATATTTATATCATCACTTATAGCTATAATAGTAGCGGATATTGAGTATATGATTATTCCAGATGAAGTGATAGGGGTATGTAGTATTTTGATAATTATATGTGAACTTATCTTTTATGGATTAGAATCTACTAGTGAAAATATTATTTCAGGAATACTTGCTTTTATCTTAATGTATGTGATAAAATTAATAGGGGATAAGTTATTTAAGAAAGAAAGTATGGGTGGAGGAGATATTAAGTTAATGTTCTTATTTGGAATAGTAATTGGTTTTCCTTTATCGATATGTAATATCTTTTTAGCTACTTTTATTGCTTTTCCAGTAGCAGTATTTATGTTACTTAGTAGAAAAGATAACTTAATACCTTTTGGGCCGTTTTTAGCAATGGCTGCAATACTTATAAATATATCAAAAGTTAGTATTGATAGTATAATTAATTTTTTAATAAAATAGGAGGAAGTATATAATATGGAGACGAGAGTTCAATTAAAAAATCTTTATTTAATAGCGGTTATTGCTATTGGATTAATAGGATTAGGAATAGGTTCTACTTTTGCTATGTTTACTGCTAGTGCTAATATTGATAATCCGATTGCTTTTAGTTCTAATCTTAGTAGTACTAATAATTTAGCAGAAACTATTGAAGTAGTAGTACCTGCGGGAGAAGATAAAAATGTAGATATAGTTATATCTAATACTAGTAGTGGTAATCTTAATTATACTGCATGGTATAGTTCTACTTCTAATGATTTATTTGTTGGTTCTATTTCTTCAAATGAAGCTTATGGCTCTGTAGGAATTATTCCTACTGCAACTAATTTTACTTTAACAGTACAATTAAGAAATAGTGGGGATACTCCTATTACAGTTACTATTGGAGTATCATCTTCAGCATCAGATATAGTACTTGCAAGTGGTATGACACAGGTTCCTTCTAGTGAGCTACGACCACAAATTTCTTCAATATCGGCAGTATTCAATCAAGGAAATGCAATTATAACTACAAATGATAATATAGGTTCACTTAGACAATATCTAACTGTGACTGCTAATTACAGCGATGGGACATCTGAAATACTATCAAGTTCTGATTACACATTAAGTGGAACATTATCGGAAGGAACATCCACTTTAACAGTTACTTATAAAGGCAAAGAAGATACTTTTAATGTAAATGTGACCGATGGCTTGCGAGTAAATCTTTTTGATTCTATGACAGCTCCAAATGTCAATTTGTATATTAGGACATACGATATGGTAATTTCATCTGGTGGCAATATTAATTATAGTTCATCATATATTTCTGTCAAGCCTAACACTACATATACTATTACTAAATCAGTATCAAATTCTTTTCGCATTGGAACAACGACAGATGTACCAAATTATGCAGTGAACGTTCTTCAAACAGAAGCTAACCATAATGGAACAACGATAACAATAACAACTGATACAAATGCTAACTATCTATTTTTTACTTATTTGATCAATAATGGTGAATATGATGAAAGTGTTATTAGAGATTCGATAGTAATAGTTGAAGAAAATAACGCATATACCCCAATATCATCAAACTTGAAAGCTTCTGCGATAGTGCCCCTTGCTGATATTTATAATAATGGGCATGGATGGACTTGCACAGGCCTTGCTTATGACGAAAATAGTGATACTTTTCTTGTTGGGGATATTGGCAAGACTCTTCCTTCACATTCAGGTTTTGCAAGCCAAATTGTTCGTGTATCACATGACTTTTCAAATGTTGTGGAACAAATACCACTTTACACAGTTTTTCCTAATATGAGTGATGTACAGGGAATAACTATAGATACAACAGATGATAGCATATGGTTCTGTTCAACTTCTGAAAATCTTATTCGCCATATTGATGCTAATGGAAACAATATTGGATCATTTTCTGTATCTGGACAACCTACCGGAATTGCATATTCACCATCAGATGATACTTTTTGGATATTGACTTATGGAAATTCTAATAATATTAAACATGTAAACAAGACAGGTTCGGTTTTAGAACAATATACTTTTAGTTATAATGAAACACTCGATCAATGTTTTCTTGATTCTACCAACGGATACTTATACATTACAGCTGGATCAAACTATTCATCGAACAATAATGTATATTTATTTAATACATCTACACATGAACAAAGTATATCGTATATAGTTGACTCTTATGCTGTTGAGGGTATTTGGATTGGAAGCAATGAAATGATAATTGTAAATGATGGTTATTATCATAGTGCAAAAGATAATGTTAACCAAGCAAATTTTTACACATTGAGATTTAATGATTAGATTAAAGAAAAGGATGATAGTGGTGTTCTACATTTATTATAATTGTTTGTTTCTATTTTTACTCACCAACACTATTTATTATAGAACCATAAGAGAGTATATGCTCTCTTTTTGTGTAAATAAAGTGTCTAATCCTTGAAATATAAGGGAAAATATTATATAATTAATATGGTGATATGTAGATGGAAGATATTATAAAAAAGATATATGATTACTCTCTTGAAGATATTATGGGAGAGAGTTTTGGTAGATATTCTAAATATATTATACAGGATAGAGCTATTCCTGATGTTAGAGATGGTTTAAAGCCTGTTCAAAGAAGAATATTATATTCAATGTATAAAGAAAAAAATACTTATGATAAACCTACGAAGAAGTCTGCTAATGCTGTTGGTATGGTTATGGGTAATTATCATCCTCATGGAGATAGTTCGATATATGAAGCTATTGTTAGAATGAGTCAACCTTGGAAGAATGAAGCACCTTTAATTGAGATGCAAGGTAATAATGGATCAATTGATGGAGATCCTGCTGCTGCGAGTCGTTATACAGAAGCAAGACTTTCTAAGATAGCAGGAGAACTTCTTCGTGATATAGAAAAGCCTGGTATTGTTCCGATGGCTCCAAACTATGATGATAGATTATTAGAACCTACTGTTCTTCCTAGTAGATTTCCTAATTTACTTGTTAATGGGGCTACGGGTATTAGTGCTGGTTATGCTACAAATATGCCTCCTCATAATTTAGGAGAAGTAATTGATGCTACAGTATTTAGAATAGATAATCCTAATAGTAGATTAGATACAGTTATGAATTATATTAAAGGACCAGATTTTCCTACGGGTGGTATAGTATTAGGTCTTGATGGTATTAAAGAAGCTTATGAGACTGGTAGAGGTAAAATATTTATTAGATCAAAGGCTAAGATAGAGAAGAATAAAATAATAATTAATGAGATTCCTTTTGATGTTAATAAACAATTACTTGTAAGAAGAATTGATGAATTAAGATTAGAGAAGAAATTAGATGGTATTCTTGAAGTAAGGGATGAAAGCGATAAAGAGGGATTACAGATTGCTATTGATTTAAAAAAGGAAGCTGATAGTGAGAACATTCTTAATTACTTATATAAGAATACTGATCTTCAGATATCATATAATTTTAATAATGTTGTAATCGTAGATAGAAGACCTATGCAACTTGGATTATTACCTCTTATTGATGCTTATATTGCTCATCAAAGAGTAGTAGTTCGTAATGTTACGGAGTATGATTTAAAGACCGCTAAAAGTTCTTATCATATTATGGAAGGTCTTGTTAAAGCTATATCAATATTAGATGAAGTTATTAGAGTAATTAGAGGTAGTAAAAATAAGGCTGATGCTATTGTTAATTTAGTTAAAGAGTTCGAGTTTACGAATGCTCAAGCGGAAGCTATTGTTAATTTACAATTATATAGACTTACGAATACCGATATTGTAGCTTTACAAGAAGAAATGAAAAAGTTAGAAGAGAAGATTAAGATGTATGAAGAAATACTTTCTAATCCTAGCGTATTAGATAAAGTTATTAAAGATGATCTTAGAAGTATTAAGAAAGAATATGGTATTCCTAGACAGACAGAGATTAGAGATGAGACTGCGGATGTTAAGGTTGATACTATTAGTATGATACCTAAAGAAGATGTTGTGGTAGTAGTTACTTCAGAAGGTTATATTAAGAGAGTTTCTAGTAGAAGTTATGCTTCTTCGAATGGAGAAGATACGGCTTTAAAAGAAAATGATTATATTATTGGCTTATATAATATTAATACTATTGATAATATCTTGTTATTTACAAATATGGGTAATTATTTACAACTTAGTGTATATGATATACCGGAAGCTAAATGGAAAGATCTTGGTAAACATATTAGTAATATAATTGGATTGAATGCTGAAGAAAAGATTATATATTCTGTACCTGTATATGATTTTGATAAGGATATATATATTACTTCGTTTAGTAAGAATGGTATGGTTAAGAGAACATTACTTGGAGACTTTAAAGTAAGTAGATGTAGTAAACCGATGAAGATGATGAATCTTAAAGAAGATGATGAAGTAGTTACTGTTACTGATAGTGGTGCTTCTGAAGTATTTATTAGTACGGAAAATGGTTATGGCTTATGGTATGATATAAGTGAAATACCAGTTGTTGGTGTTAAAGCAGGAGGAGTTAAATCAATTAATTTAAAGGATGACTTTGTAGTTAGTGCTTCAATATTTAATGCTGAAGAAGAATATATAACGATTCTTACTGATAAGGGTACTGGTAAGAGAACCCGCCTTTCTGAATTTGAAAAGACTTCTAGGGCTAAGAGGGGAATTCTTCTTATGAAAGTTATTAAGAGTAATCCTAGTAAGATTATTAAGACTTATATTATTAATTCTAAGAATATGATTGGTATTGTTAGTGATAATTATGTTAAAGAAGTTAAAATTACCGAGATTCCTATTATGGATAGATATAGTAATGGTTCTTATGTTATTAAAGATAGAATTATATCATCTTATATGATTACTGATATGATAAGTAAAGATGATATTAAAATAGATAGTAATAGTACTACTATAGAGAAAAAAGAGGTATCTTTAAAGGCTATTGATGATGCTCTTCTTAGTGTAGATAGTATTATTAGTGATACTAATTAGCCTTAAAAAGTGACTAGTAAAAGTCTTAAAAAGTGACTAGTAAGTATTTACTTTTGGTTATTATGCTGAAATAAAAACAAAAATAGTCCACATTGGTGACCAAGTTATCAATTAGTTATATTAGACAATTATTTAGTCTAAATGATAGTATTGGAATAAATAACTTTGCTCACTAGGAAAAAACAAGTGTGAATTGGAATGATATATTATTTAAATTATTTTAAGGAGGTTAATTAATATGATTATAACTAAAAAAATGTTAAATGAAAAAGTACCATTAAATATGATTCCTACTAGACTAGATAGTGCAACTGATTTACTAACTTATACAAAACAGGGATTAATTTTGTATAATATTAAGCCTGAGACGTGGAATCTTTTATATGCTTTTTTTCAGCAATCAAATAAATTTACAATAGATAATTATGAAATTAATAATAAAGATATAACTTATAAGGAGTTAATAGATATATATAACAAGGAATATAACGATGAGTATGTGATTAAGAAAGGATTTGATGAGAGTAAAAGAAAACAAGTTCTAATAGATGAGTTTAATAACACTTTTAATGTTAGTGGAACTTCTATTAGTGAGAAGTTAGATTCACATTATGAACTTAAATATTCTAAATCTAAAAATGTATATACTCTATATTATTTGGAGACTTATATAGCTAGTAATATTGATGATGTTGATAAACTATTAAAGCAAAAGGTATATGAACAAAAATTATTAAGTTTAGATAAATATCCTATAGATAAAGAAATAGATGGTATTAAAATTGTTGATAGTTTGTCTTTACTTGATGATAAGGATAAATTAGAAATAATTAAGAAAAATATTTTGAAGGATTGATTATAATGACAGATGAAGA
>CAMODE010000011.1 GCA_946611235.1 uncultured Caryophanales bacterium
AAGAGCTTAATAAATTTATGGGAGATGTAATAAATATGGGGAAGAAATATTTTAGTATACATGCATGGGAAAAAGAAAAACTAGATGCTCTTGTTCAAGATAATATTAGAGAAGAAGCAATCGAAGAAGGAAAAGCAGAAGGACTCGCTAAAGGCCTTGAAGAAGGTCGTGCTGAAGGGTTTGAACTAAAGACTATTGAAATGATTCAGAATATGCTTAAAGAAAATACTGATTATGAATATATTTCTAAAGTATCCGGCAAAACAATTGAAGAAATAAAAGAAATAGAAAAGACTATGGATAAAAAATAAATTATAAAAGTACCAAATACTGTGGTACTTTTTCTTTATTTGTGATAAAATACTATGTAGTGAAGAGGTGAATTATGAGACTTAGTAATTTAAATATTAAAAAAATTAATTTGAATGAAGTATCAGATAAATATAGTGGACAGGATATATTACTTAGACTTGGTGAATTATATCAATTTGAAAGTGGTATATATGGATATGGTAATTTATGGACTAAATTGGAAAGATATGTTGAAGAAGTTATTATCGATGAACTTGATAAAGCTGGATGTGTACAAGTTGAATTTCCTAAATTACAACCTAGAAAGATATGGGAAAGATCTAATAGATGGGATTTATATACTAAAGATAATGATATTATGTTTACTATTGATACTAATTTAGGAGAATATGGTATGGCTCCAACAGCGGAAGAATGTGCTACGATATTTGCCGCTAATAGACTTATATCACATAAGAATTTACCTGCGACTTATTATCAAATTGGAGAGAAATTTAGAAAAGAGATAAGAGCAAGGGGATATTTATTTAGACCTAGAACTTTTGTTATGATGGATGCTTATTCTTTTGATAAAGATGAAGAGGGTATGAAGAAAACTTATGATATAATGCATGAAGTATATCTTAGAATATTTAAGAGACTTGGTATTAAGATTATACCTACAGTATCTGATAATGGGGTTATAGGTGGAAGTGTAGCAGAAGAATTTCAAGCTATTACTCCTTTAGGAGAAGACTCTATCTATTATGATGAAGATAGAGATATTGGTATTAATAGTGAGGTTTTATCTTTTGATAATAAAGATGAATATTTAAAACAATTGGGTACTAATATTGATTCTTTAAAAGAGTATTCTGCTGTTGAACTTGGTAATAATTTTCAACTTGGTACTAAGTATTCTGAAAATATGAAATTATATTATAAGGATGAAGAAGGGAAAGATAGGCCATATTATATGGGATGCTATGGAATTGGACTTGGTAGAATTATTGCTTGTCTAATTGAAAATAATGTTATTTATGATGATGGTAGATTAAAGGGATTTGTATTACCTTATGACGTTGCTCCTTATAAAGTACAAATTATTTATAAAGATGATAAGAAAGAAATAGCGGAATCTTTATATAATTATTTACAAGATAATGGTATTAAATGTATTATTGATGATCGAGATGGTAGAAGTATTGGTACTAAGATAAAAGATGTATATGTACTTGGAACACCTTATTCAATAATAATAGGAGATAAGACTACGGATAATATATTTGAAGTTGAAGATAATAAAACTACTGAAAAGTTTAACTTTACGAAAGAAGAAATATTAGAAAAACTTATTAAGTAATTTACAAATATATAGATATTTGTTATAATTAATTATGTTTGAAAGGAAGATAATAATGGAAATAGCAACATTAATAATTGCAGTACTTTTAATAGCAGTAGTACTACTTCAAAGTGGTAAAGCTGAATCTGCATCACAAATAATTCAAGGAGGAAACTCAGATTTATTTGCTAATAGAAAGGAAAGAGGATTTGAGTTATTTATAACTAGATTAACTTATGTTCTTGGGTTTTCTTTCTTTGTATTATGTTTAATAATATCAATATAAGAGCTTAAGAATATATAGGCTCTTTTTCTAATTAGAAAGGGGTATAAAATGAAAGAAAGAATAATTGATATACTTACTAATAATACTTCTCTTACGATAATGGATATTAATAATTTATTATCACTTACGACATTAGATGAATATAAGACTTTACAAAATAATTTGGATGAATTAGTAAGTGATGGTGTGCTTTATTACAGCGATAAAAAAAAGAAATATTTATTATTAGAAAATAGTCATTTATTAAAAGGTGTGCTTGATTTAAATGAAAAGGGTTTTGGATTTATTATTGTAGGTAAAGATACTAAAGATGTTTATGTAAATGAAAAGAATTTAAATGGGGCTGAGGATGAGGATACGGTATTATTTGAATATATTAATAAAGATGAGAATCATCCTGAAGGTCGAATAATAAAAGTTATTAAGAAGAATCTAGAACCAGTAGTAGGTGAAGTGATTAAAGAAAATAGTGAATACTTTGTAAGGACGGGAAAAGGTAAAGATATCTATGTACCTAAAGATTATTTAAATGGGGCTGTCGAAGGTCATGTTGTCGTCGTAGAACCATTAAAAGAAGGAAGAAGAATTGGTAAAATAACTAAGATTATTGGTCATAAGAATGATGTTGGAGTAGATATTTTATCTTTTGTCTATGAATATAATTTTAGACCAGAATTTCCTATAGAAGTAACAAATGAATTAGATAGTATACCATTATTTTTAGAAGATTCTGTAATAGATGAAGAACTATCAAGAGGTAGAAGAGATCTTAGAGATAAAGTTATATTTACTATAGATGGAGCGGATACCAAAGATATTGATGACGCTATATCTTTAGAAAAAGATGATAAAGGAAACTACGTACTAGGAGTTCATATCGCAGATGTATCTTATTATGTTAAAGAAGGTACGGAGATTGATAAAGAAGCTTATTTTAGAGGTACATCAGTATACTTAGTAGATAGAGTACTACCAATGCTACCACATAAACTATCTAATGGAATATGTTCTTTAAATGAAAATGAAGATAGACTATCTATGACTTGTATGATGACGATTGATCATAATGGTAATGTTATCCATTATGACATATATCCTTCTATTATTAGAAGTAGAAAGAAGATGACATATGATAATGTTAATCTAATTCTTGAAGATAATAAAGTGCCAGAAGGTTATGAAGAATTTAAAGATATACTTCTAGATATGTTTGAACTGTCTAAGATTCTTCGAAAGAAAATGGTTAATAGGGGATATATTGAATTTGAAAGTGATGAGGCTAAGATAATCGTAGATGATAAATGTCATCCATTAGAAATACAAAGAAGAATGCAAAGAAGTGGAGAACAGTTAATTGAAAACTTCATGATAGTCGCTAATGAAACAGTAGCTAGTAGTATCTTTTATAAGAATTTACCAGGGATATATAGAGTACATGATAAACCAAATGAAAAGAGACTAGAAGAATTCTTAAAATTCTTATCACTACATGGTTATGTAGTTACTGGTAAAAATAAAGTAGAAACATCTAAAGATTTACAAAAAATACTAAATCAGCTCGAAGATGTACCAGAAGCTATAGTACTACATGATATGGCAATTAGATGTCAAGCTAAAGCTAAATATACCGATATTAATATTGGACACTTTGGACTTGGAAGTAAATGTTATAGTCATTTTACTTCTCCAATTAGAAGATATCCTGATTTAATATTACATAGATTAATTAAAGATTATAACTATAATTATAGTGAAAAAATTATTGAAAGGAATCGTGAAGTACTTCCAGAAATGAGTGAACACTGTAGTATTCGTGAGGTAGAAGCTCAGAACTGTGAAAGAGATGTCGATGATATGAAAAAGGCTGAGTATATGATGGATCATATCGGAGAAGTATACGATGGAATTATATCGGGAGTACAGGAATTTGGTATCTTTGTTGAATTAGATAATACCGTTGAAGGCCTTATTAAAAATGAAAATATTAAAGGTGATTACTTTGTATATAATCCGGATATGCTTGCTTTAATTGGTAAAAGAACTAATAAGAGATATATGTTTGGTGATAGGATTAAAGTACAAGTAGTAGGAGCAGATAAAGATAAGGCTCAAGTAGATTTTATTATCTATGAGGAGAAAAAAGAAAATAATAAGAATAAAAAAGGACATAAATCTAAAAAATAAATAAAGATTGGGGAATAAGGTTATGGAAACAAAAATTATTAATTTACTTAGTATTAAGAAAAATATTAGTTTGAATTATGATGAGATAAGAAAAGAATTAGATATTAGTAAAGAGGATTTAGATGAAGCTTTATCTAATTTAGAAAGATACGGTACTATTTATCAAAGTAAGAATGGTAGATATAGTTTGGTATCGAGGACTAATCTTAAGAAGGGAATAGTTAAAGTTACCAGTAGAAAAAAAGTAATTGTAGAATTAGAAGATGGGGACTTTGATTTAATATTTGATAAAAAGAATATTGTTAAGAATAATGATGTTGTATTAGTAGATCCTCATTATAATAGTGGAAGAGCCACTGTTGTTAAAGTGCTTACTAAAGAAAAAGCACGAGACTATATTGGCATGATTGTAAGAGAAGGTAATCACCTAGTAATTAGAAGTGAATCTCATAAAGATATTATTCTAAGAAAAGAATATCCTGAAGGAGTAAATGTTCTAGTAAATGGGGAAACTAGTGAAATTAAAGAAATACTTGAAGATAGATATAAAATTAAGGTGAAAGAATTACTTACCAAGTATAATTTTCCAGTGAGTTATAATAATGATTATTTAAAAGAATTAAAAGATATTCCTGATAGTTTAAGTGAAGAAGAAATAAATAAGGCTAAAAAAGAAGGAGTATTTGATTTAAGAGATATTCCTCATGCAACAATAGATTCGGAAGATACTAAAGATTTTGATGATGCAGTTGCGTGGTTTAATGGACTATTATATTCCTCAATTGCGGATGTACCTAGATACGTAAAAGAAGGTAGCATAATAGAAAGAGATGCAATAGATAGAGGAATATCAGTATATCCTCCAGGTATGGTAAATCCAATGCTTCATCATAAATTATCTAATGGAATATGCTCATTAAATCCGGATGCAGACAGATTTACTAGTTCTGTAATATTTAAAATAAATAAAGACTACACAGTAACACCATATGCTATGGGAAGAAGTATTATCAGAAGTAGGGCTAAACTAACATATGAAAAAGCAAATGAATATTTAGAAAATGGTAGGACAGAAGCAGGTTATGAAGAATACACAGATATGCTAGAAAGACTATATATAATTGCTATGAAAGTAAAAAAGAATATGTTGGAAAATGGCTTTCTAATGTTTTCTAGTACAGAAGTAAAATTTATATTTGAAAATGAAAAGGTAGTTAATATAAAGGGAAGACATCAAGGTAAAGCTGAAGAGCTAATAGAGTTTATTATGCTTTTACATAATATGACTAAAACAGATTATATGATTAAACATAAACTACCATTTATAGCAAGAAACCATGATTTACCTAATAATGATAAATTAAATGCTTGGGTGAAATTACTTAGTCAAAGAGGATATAAAGTAGATAAAAAAGACTCTTATACAAATGAAGACATTAAACAAATACTTAGTGCTTATAGAGGAAATGCAGACCAATTAGTACTTGATAATATTGCTATTAGAAGTCAATCTAAAGCTAGATATAGTCATTTGAATAAAGGACATTTTGCTTTAGGATTAAAAGCATATGCAACATTTACTTCTCCTATCAGAAGACTAGCAGATTATATAAACGAAAGAATATTTCAAGACGCTATTAAATATGGTGATGAATATGCTCGAAATAAATGGGAACCTAAGATGGAAGAACTTGCTAAGATATGTACTGATGCTGAATTAAGAGCAGATAAAGTAGAAATGAAAGCAGACGACTTAAAGAAATTGGAGTATATGAATACTATTCCAAAAGGTTCTAAATATATAGGTATTATATCAAAAGTAGGAAAAGGATATATTGAGGTATTACTTCCTAATATGGTATATGGTAAAGTATATATAAGTGCCAAGGATTATAGTGTTAGTAAAGATGGATATAGTTTGTTTAATAATGTAAATAGTGAAAGAATCTTAGTAGGAGACCAAATAGATGTATCTTTATTAAAAGTAGATATGGATAAGGAAGAAGTATTACTTTTAAGAAGTTCTTATAGTAAGGAGAATAATTATGAAGAAAAGAAGGGGAAAAGGAAAGTTAAGAAAAGATAGGATAACATTATTAATTCTATCCTTTTTAATAATTACTTTTGGTATATATTATTTAACCAATAAAAAAGAAAATAATTTATTAGAAGATAATAAAATATTAGAAGAAGAAAAAGTAAAAGAATATAGTATTAATCTTATTATGGGAGGAGATGCCCTTATTCATGATAAACTATATAATGCTTGTAAAACAGAAGATGGTTATGATTTTAAACCAGTATTTACATATCTAAAAGAATATTTAAAAGATTATGATTTAGCTTATTATAATCAAGAGACAGTATTAGGAGGTACAGAAATAGGACTATCCAGTTATCCTGCTTTTAATTCTCCTTATGAAGTAGGAGATGCTCTTATCGATGCTGGATTTAATATGGTTAGTTTAGCTACAAATCATACTTTAGATCGAGGAGAAAAGGCTATTCTAAATAGTATTAATTATTGGAAAGATAAAGACGTTTTAACAGCGGGTTCTTATTCTTCGCTTGAAGATAGAGAAGAAATTAGAATAAAAGAAGTTAATAATATTAAATATACGATGCTTAATTATACTTATGGTACTAATGGTATTAATGTACCTAGTGGTAAAGAATATTTAGTTAATATTTGGCCATGTAATGGTAATAATCCAGATAATGATACTAAATATCAAGAGTATAAAGAAGTTGTTAAAAAAGATATTGAAAGAGTAAGAGGTAAAGTAGATATTTTAATGGTAGCAATGCATTGGGGAGTAGAATATACTCATGTACCTACATCATATCAAAAAGATATGGCTCAGTTTTTATCTGATAACGGAGTAGATATAATAATTGGAACTCACCCTCATGTTGTAATGCCTGTTACTTGGATAGGAGATACTTTAGTTATTTATTCTCTTGGTAATATGATATCTGCTCAAGAGACTAAAGTAGATGAAAATACGACAATTGGATTACTTACTAGTATTAAGATAACTAAAACAGTAGAAGATAATAATAATACAAGTATTAAACTAAGTGATTTAAATAATGAACTAATATATACATATTATGAAAACTATACTAATTTTAAGGTAATACCTTTCTCCCATCCAGATATTAAAATTTATTTAAATGACTGTGAAAGACTTTATAATAAGTATAGTAATATTGTAAAAGATAATAATGATAATATTAGTGTAAAGCCAATACAAAATGATTAGAAAACTATTGCGAATAGTTTTCTTTTATGTTATCATTGATATAGAATATAGGAGGTCTTTAGTAATGAAAAGTTTAAAAAACAAAAAGGGATTTACTTTAATAGAGTTGTTAGCAGTTATTGTTATACTAGCTATTGTAATGGTAGTAACAATTCCATCTGTATTAAATGCTATGGATAATGCCAAGAAAGGTCAATTAGATAATGCTAGTGAGACAGTTTCATCATGGTTAACTAAACAAAATTCTTTAAAAGAATTAGGCGCCGATTTTGGAATGACTGATTCTGTCTATGATGATTTTATTGAAGCCTATGGAGAATTTTCGGACACCTTTGAAAATGCAGTTAAAGAAGGAAAAAAATTATCGAATTGTTCAGATGAATCATATTTAATGCTCAATACGGCAGGAGTAGCTGATCCAGAAAATAATATTAATTTAGATAAAAGTTATATTTGGAAAAATGCTTCTGAGGAAAAAATATATGTGAAACTATCCGCTAAAGAAGGAGGAGCATTTTATGTTGGAGGGTCTTCTAGCAGTAGTGAAGAGCAGGGTCCTGCCATACTAAGTGAATTTAAAATTTATGGTAATAGCGTCCAAAATGGAACACCATCAAGTACAAATCCAGTTGAAATTAAAAGTGTTGGTAATCCTTCAAAAAATCTTTATGTCATGCCGTCGGCTGATTATACATTACAAAGTGATGGATCATACTACGTCAAGATAAAGACATTATATACGAATGCTTTTAAATATTATTTTAATGACGTTAATAAGCAATATACTTTCTCTGCTAAAATAAAAGGTGCCATTACTTCTACTTCGGGTAATGTTGCCCCTGAAAATCTTTATGTTGGTATTGGAATTCAATATTCAGATAACTCTAAAAGTTTAGAAAAATTTTCAGGTAAGGAATTAAATAATGATGGATTTATTGCTAAAAGTATAACTTCTGATATATCTAAAAATGTTAGTAATTCTTATTTCATTTACTCTTGTAATGCAGAAAATTATGTTTATGTAAAAGATATTCAATTGGAGGAAGGAAGTAGTGCTACTAGTTACGAACCTCACTATGATGGATATAAAATTCCTATTACGATTACTACTAATGGTACTCCTACTACAATTACTTTGACTTTAGATGAACCTCTTCGTAAGGTTGGAGATACTTCTGATTATATTGATTTATTACAAGGAAAAGTATATCGAAATGTTCAAGTAAATGATACTACTGGAACTAAGAGTATAAGTGAATCTTATCAAGCAGTAACAGATACTACTGGTACAGCAATTTCAATTCCAACATTACCAGAAATTAATAAAAGTACTACTGTTACTATCGGTACTCAAATATCTAGTAGCATCGACCTTAACTTTTTGGATTATTAATTAAATATTAACTCTATCTTTTTGATAGAGTTTTTGTTATAATAAAGAAGTAAAGAAGAAAGAAGGAATTCTTATGGAAATATTAAATAGAAAAGCAAGATATGATTATGAGATAGAAGATGAATATGAAGCTGGAATAGTACTTACTGGTACGGAAATAAAAAGTATAAGAAATGGTAAAGCTAATATTAAAGATAGTTATGCTATTATTAAGAATAACGAAGCATATCTTTTAAATACTCATATATCAGAATATAAAGAAGGTAATAGGTTTAATCATGAAGAAACCCGTACTAGAAAACTTCTTTTACATAAAAAAGAAATATATAAATTAAGAGATAAATTAGAGATAGAAGGATATACTCTAATACCTTTAAAGATATATTTTGTAAAAGGAAGAGCTAAAGTATTAATCGGAGTAGCTAAAGGTAAAAAGAATTTTAATAAAAAAGAAACTATTAAGGAAAGAGATATTAAAAGAGAACAAGATAGGTATATGAAATATAATGGATAATATTATTGAAAAGACGAAGAAATTAATAAATGTTCTAGATAATAGTGAATTAATGAGTAACTTGGAATATTACAAAGAAAGAGTAGTATTAAATAAGAAGTTATTAGAATTAATAGATAAATATAATAATTCCAATGACGATTATGAAAAGATATCTCTAAAGCAAGAAATATATAAAGATAATAATTATAAAGAATATATGAAATATTATAATGAATTATTCTTTTATATCTTAAAAATTAATAGAAAATTTAAAGAATATACTATAGATAGAAGGTGCCATAAATGAGGGTAATTAGTGGTTATCTAAAAGGAAAAACATTAGAAGGATATAATACTCCAGGTACTAGACCTACGATGGATAGAGTAAAAGAAAGTTTATTTGCTTCTATTCAAGGGTTTATAGATAATGCTATCGTATTAGACTTATTTTGTGGTAGTGGTTCTTTAGGTATCGAGGCATTATCGATGAATGCTAATACTTGTTATTTTGTCGATAATGGTAAAGAAATACTAAGTATCTTAAATAAAAATATAAATAATCTTAATATTAAAGATAAATCTATAATATTAAATAAAGATTATAGAGATGCTTTATTTTATTTTAAAAATAATAATATTAAATTTAATATTATATTAGTAGATGCACCATATAAGTTACAAGTAATGGAAGAAGTAATTGAATTAATAAATAGTTATGATCTCTTATTAGATAATGGAATAATAGTACTAGAATATAGCTTTGATAAATTAAAGGATAGTTATCAAAACTTAATACTTTACAAAAATAAAAAGTATGGTGATAAATATGTAAATATTTATAAAAAGGTAGTTGACTAACTACTTTTTTTTTGCTACAATTAACTTGTAATAAAAATAAAGGAGGAATGAAAAGAATGAAAAAATTAAATAGGAAAGGATTTACTTTAATAGAGTTATTAGCAGTTATCGTAATATTAGCTATTGTTATGGTTGTAACTATACCATCAGTTATTAATGCAATGAATGGTGCAAGAAGTGGGCAACTTAAAAATGCTGCTGATTCTGTTGCAGAGTGGCTAACTAAAAACTATGAGTTGAGTCAATATTCAGCATCACTTGGAACAGGAACGACTGATAAACAATATAGTGATTTTATGAATGGAAAAAGTTGGTCAACTACAGCTTCTTTAGATATAGCTAGTGTTTTAGAGGCTGCTGGTGTTTCTGATGCAAGTAAGAATATTTCAACTGCATATGCTAAATTAGGAAGTAATAATAAAATTTGTGTAACATTAACAGCAGGAAGTGATGGTAGTTTTTATGTTAACGGTGCTACTAACAAAGCAACATCAGCTGGATGTAGCGAAGTAGCTGCTCCTACTACTACAAATCCATAATAGGTTTTTTAAAGCGATTAAATCGCTTTTTTCTTTTGCTATTTTATGATACAATTATATAGGAAGAAGGTATGTATATATGGAATTAATAATAGGAAGTCATGTTTCTTATAAAGCAGGAGATCAACTACTAGGTAGCGTTAAAGAGGCACTAAGTTACGGCTCTAATACTTTTATGTTTTATACAGGGGCTCCGCAAAATACGATGAGAGGAAGTATTGATTTAGAACTTAGAGATAAGGCATATAGTTTGATGAAAGAAAATAATATTGATATAAATAAAGTAATAGTACATGCTCCATATATTGTTAATTTAGCTAATATTGATAATTTTGATTTTTCTGTATCATTCTTAAAGAAAGAAGTAGAAAGATGCAGTATATTAGGAATTAAATATATGGTATTACATCCGGGATCTGCGACTAATTGTAGTAGGGAGTCTGCTACTAAGAATATAAGTGATGGTCTTAATTTAATATTAGATAATGATTATGATGTTAAAATACTACTTGAAACAATGGCAGGTAAAGGTAATGAGATTGGTAGAACATTTGATGAATTAAAGACTATACTAAATAATGTTGAATATAAAAATAAAATAGGAGTATGTCTTGATACTTGTCATTTAAATGATGCTGGATATGATATTGGTAATTTTGATGGTATTCTTGATGAATTTGATAAGAAGATTGGGATTAAATATATTGGGTGTATTCATGTTAATGATAGTAAGAATATACTAGGTAGTCATAAAGATAGGCATGAGAATATTGGACTTGGTATGATTGGGTTTGATAATTTACTTAGTGTTATTTATAATGATAAATTAAAAGAAATTCCTAAAATATTAGAAACACCTTATGTAACAAAAGATGATAATTCTAAAGAAAAAGAGTATCCTCCATATAAATATGAAATTGAAATGATTAGAAATAAGGAATTTAATAGTGATTTAATTAAAAATATACGAGGTTATTAATCTCGTATATTTTTAGTGAATATATCTATTTTATCTTTGAATTTCATATATAGATTTTCTATTTTATTATAAGTGAGAGAGGATACTTTATTTTTTATCTCTAATAGTATTTCTTTTGGATTCCCATATAAAATAGTTTTATAATTATTTTTAATATAAGTATATAGAATATCAAGTTCATCATTATTTAAAATAACACCTTGTTTTAATGCAAATTTATTTATATCTTCTTTTTGCATTCTATTTACATATTCTTCAATTAAATAAAAATTCATATTTTCACCTAATAAAGTCTATGTATATTTTATTTGTTTATGATATAATAATTAAAGAGGGAATATGAAAAAGAAAAATAATATTAAAGAAAAAAATAATAAATTATTAGATATAAAAAAGAATAAGAAACCAATTAATAAGAAAAAGAAAGTAAGTAATAAGAATTTACTTGAAGTTATGGATAAAAGATATAAATTTATTTTTGGTATTATTATTCTTTTATATGCTATTATATGTGGTAGACTATTTTATTTACAGGTCCTTAAAAACGATGAATATTTAGAAAAATTATCATATTCAACATATAAAACTATCGAAAGCACTAGTGCACCAAGAGGTAGAATATATGATCGAAATTATAATTTACTTGTAGATAATGAGGCTATTAAAACGATATATTATAAAAAAAGAGATAATGTTAAAACAGAAGATGAAATTAATCTAGCCTATGTAATAGCGGATAATATCTCATTAGATTATTCTAAAGTAAATGATATTAGATTAAAAACCTTTTATTATAAGAGTCATTATGATGAATGTAGAAAATTAATTAAGAAAAAAGAATGGGATTTATATGAAAAGAGAAAATTAAATGATAGTGATATTCTTGATTTAATATATGATAGAATTAATGATAAGATTGAAGAATATGATGAAAGAGATAAAAAAGCTGCTTATATTTATTATTTAATGAATAAAGGATATTCTTATTCTGAGAAAGTAATTAAGAATAAGGATGTTACTGATACTGAGTATGCTTTTGTTAGTGAAAATATTGATTCACTAGGAGGTTTTAATACTAAATTAGATTGGGAAAGAGTATATTTATATGGTGATACTTTTAAATCAATACTAGGTAGTGTATCTTCTAATAACCAGGGTATACCAGAAGAACTTGCCAATGATTATTTAAAAAAAGGATATTCATTAGATGATAGAGTAGGAATATCATATCTAGAATATCAATATGAAGATTATTTAAAAGGTACTAAAGCTACTTATAGGCTTCTTTCTGATAATAGTTATGAACTAGTTAAAGAAGGAAAAAGAGGCAATGATATTGTACTTACTATTGATATTAATCTTCAAAAGTATTTAGAAGAATTATTATCATATGAGGTCTTAAATGCTAAAGGAGAGTATGGAACTGATTATTATAACAGGTCATTTGCGGT
The DNA here is from genome assembly GCA_946611235.1 of uncultured Caryophanales bacterium. GTDB lineage: Bacteria > Bacillota_I > Bacilli_A > RF39 > UBA660 > CAG-302. The sequence goes on from CAMODE010000011.1 coordinate 13,089, forward strand.
TGTATCAGATCCTAATACTGGTGAGATACTTGCTATGGCTGGTAAACAAGTTTTATTTGATGATAATGGTTCTAAATATATCGTGGATTATACTCCTGGAATAGTAACTCTTCCCGTAACCCCTGGTAGTATTGTAAAAGGCGCTTCAATGCTCGTAGGTTATAAATATGGAGCTATTGATATTGGTTCTTATCAATTAGATGAATGTATAAAAATAAAAGATACTCCAGAAAAATGTTCATGGAGAACAATGGGAACTATTGATGATATCTATGCTCTTCAATATTCATCTAATGTTTATCAGTATAAAATTGCTATCAAAGTAGGTGGTGGAACATATCGTTATAATGAAGGATTATCTATCGATGATAGTGCCTTTGATAAATATAGAGATATGTATGCATCTTTTGGACTTGGAATAAAAACTGGTATTGACCTACCAGTAGAAAGCCTTGGCTATATGGGTAAAAGTAAATTACCTGGACATCTATTAGATTTCTCAATAGGACAATATGATACATATACACCAATTCAATTATCTCAATATATTAATACTTTAGCTAATGGCGGCACTAGATTAAAGCCATATCTCTTAAAAGAAGTATATAAAGGTGATGGAAAAGATGAATTTGGTTCTCTTTTATATAAAGCTGAAACAACAGAACTTGGTAAAGTAGATGTAGACAGTAAATACATCGATAGAGTACATGAGGGCTTTTCTGCGGTTGTATCTCGTGGACTAGGTTATGGTTATATGGGATATTATACTAATTCTGCTGGTAAAACAGGTACTAGTCAAAGCTTTATTGATACCGATAATGATGGTAAAGTAGATACTGAGACAATAACTTCATCATTTGTAGGATATTCCCCAGCGGATAATCCTAAAATGAGTATTGTTGTTGTATCACCAGATATTGGCTTGCCAAACTCTAGCACTTCAATGGTTACTAAAAGAATATCAGCTTCTATTGTAAATAAATATTATGAATTAAATGAATAAAAGAGCTTAAGCTCTTTTTCTGTTTATACCAAGAATACTAGATAGCATAGATAAAAGAATTAATATAATAAAGAAGATAATACTAGATATATTTAATTCTTTTATAAAGATATTAATTATTAGAAATAATGTGCTCCATATACCTGAATATTTAAGTCCTTCGATATAACCTTTCTTTGAAGAAGTTTTGCCTAAGATAAAACTACCAACCATAACACTAATAATAGGAATAATATAATGGATAATATTAAGAGGAGTACCATTTATAATTTTAAAATAATTTAATAATGTAACAATAATAGTACATATAACCATTATACTAAGAGTATACAAAGAACTTTTTAAATAATTTTTCATCTTTATCACCATTAAATTATATGTTTTTGTATAAAAATATATACAATACTACATAATTATAATGGTGATAATATGATTAATGTAATAATTAGAACAGTATTCTTTTATATCTTTATCTTTATAATATATAGAATAATGGGTAAAAGGGAAATAGGACAACTTAGTATAGTTGATTTAATAGTGACTTTATTAATAGCAGAACTAGCAGTTATTAGTATTGAAAACTATGATGATTCACTCTTATATTCTTTAATACCAATAGTTATATTAGTATTATTAGAATGTATATTATCTTATATAAGTTTAAAGAAACCAAGATTTAGAATCATGTTAGATGGTAATCCTAGTGTTATTATAAAGAATGGTAAAATTAATTATAATGAAATGTTAAAACAAAGATATAATTTAGATGACTTATTAGTTCAACTTAGAGATAAAGGATATCGTAGTATTGAAGAAGTCGAATATGCTATCTTAGAAGGATCAGGAACATTATCGGTATTTCCTTATGCTGATGGTAAAAGTCCTTTACCTTTACCGATTATATTAGATGGAGATATCCAAGAAGATACAATTAAACATTTAAAGAAAGATAAAAAATGGGTATATGACTTTTTAGATAAAAAAGATATTAAATTACAAGATGTATTCTTTGCTTTTTATAAAGATAAAAATATTTTTATTATAAAAAATAATGATTTGTTATAAAAAAAGGTACACATTTCTCATAATAGGCATAAGTTATTGTGAGGGGTGATATCTTGTCAGCATATAAAGAAATAGTAACAAAGGCAGTAGTAGGAAAGGGTAAAAAGTATTATAAAAATACTTATACTGTCGATGTAGGGACTCCTGTTGATACTGTCTTAGGAGCATGGGTAATAAATCATAAATTTTCAGGTAGAGAAGTAAACAAAAAAATTGAAATAGATGGATCATTTGATGTTAATTTATGGTATTCTCATGATAATGATACGAAAACATCAGTAATAACTAAAACGCTTACTTATAAGGATGTAGTAACAGTCTCTCAAAAAGAAACAGTAGATTCTGGAGAAAAAGATATAATTGTTAGAAGCTTAAAAGGACCTAGTTGTACATCTGCTAGAGAAGATGGAAATAATATAATTATTGACATTGAAAAGGAACTAGGAGTAGAAATAGTAGGAGATACAAAAGTTAAAATAGCTATCGAAGAAGATGAAGAACCATGGGATGAAATAAAAGATGATGACAAATTAGAAGAAGAACTAAAAGAAATAGATAATAGTGTAAAAGAAGATTATTTAGAAGAAAAATAGTCTTTTTTTCTATGCTTTCATTAAAAATAAGCAAAATTTATGAAATTTTATTAATTTTATGGTTGACTTTTAATTATTACTATAATATAATTGTCTTGAAACGGAAAGAAGATTTAATTTATCTCACCTGATTACATACAGTAATAGGTAAAAAGCCAACTAGAAATACTATAAATTTTAACAAGCTTTTTTATGGATAAATGAATACTTCTTTAAGTATTCATTTTTTTGGAGGTGTTAGCTATAGCTACTTTAAAGGATAATCCTATCAATGAACAAATTAGATGTAAGGAAATGATGGTCATCGGACCTAATGGGGAACAACTAGGTGTTAAGAGTAAACAAGATGCTCTTACTCTTGCAGGTTATGCAGGTTTTGATTTAGTTCTTATGAGCGATTCAGGAAATGTTCCTGTATGTAAAATAATGGACTATAATAAATTCAAATATGAAAAAAAGAAAAAGGCAAAAGAATCTCAAAAGAAACAAAGAGAGACTATTGTCGAGACAAAAGAATTTAGACTATCTGTTAAGATAGATGTACATGACTTCGATACAAGAGTAAATAATGCTAGTAAAGCTCTTGCTAAAGGAAATAAAGTAAAAGCAAGTATAAGATTTAAGGGTAGAGAAATAACTCACCCTGAACTAGCTAAAGATGTTCTTGATAGATTTTATGAAAAAGTTAGTGATGTATCAGAAATAGAGTCTAAACCAAAAATTGAGGGTAGAACGATGTTTATGATACTTGCACCTAAGAAATAGAAGGAGGATATTATGACTAAGGTTAAAAAGAACAAAATGAAGACACATAAAGGAACTAAAAAAGTACTAAATATTAGACAAAGTGGTTCTATTAGTAAATCAAGACAAGGAGTACTTCATAACACTGGTAAGAACAGTGCTGCTAGAGCAAGTAGTAAAAAGAAGGCTACTAGTTTAGCAAAATCAGATTTAAAGAGAATTAAAGACTTAATATAGGAGGGTAAAGAATGACAAGAGTTAAAGGTGGCACTGTTGCACGTGCTAGAAGAAAAAAAGTATTAAAAGAAGCAAAAGGATATTTTGGTAGTAAACATAGATTATATAAAACAGCTCATGAACAAGTAATGCATTCAGGAGTTTATGCATTTAGGGATAGAAAACAAAATAAGAGAAACTTTAGAAAATTATGGATTACAAGAATAAATGCTGGATGTAGAGAAAATGAAATCTCTTATTCAAGATTTATCGATGGATTAAATAAAGCTGGAGTAACAGTAAATAGAAAAATGCTAAGTGAACTTGCTATTGATAATAAAGAAGCTTTTAGCGATTTAGTAACAATAGCAAAAGATGCATTAGCTGGAAAGAAATATACTCCTAAAACAGTAAATGCTTCTAAAGAAGAAACTGTTAAGGAAGTAAAAGAAACTAAAACTGAAGAAAAGAAATCAGCTGCTAAAAAGGAAACAACTAAGACTACAACTACTAAAAAAGTTCCTGCTAAAAAGACAACTACTAAAAAAGAGGAAAAATAATAATTTCTTCTTTTTTTTATATTTAAATTTTGTTATAATAGAATTCGAAGGCAGTGATATAAATGGATACTAGTAAGATAAGAAATTTTAGTATAATAGCTCATATTGATCATGGTAAAAGTACACTTGCAGACCGTATACTAGAGTATACTGGTGCAATAGATAAAAGACAGATGAAAGACCAACTCTTAGATAATATGGATATTGAAAGAGAAAGAGGTATTACTATTAAGTTAAATACCGTAAGATTAAATTATAAGGGATATACTTTAAATCTTATTGATACCCCTGGTCATGTTGATTTTAGTTACGAAGTATCAAGAAGTCTTGCTGCTTGTGAAGGGGCAATACTAGTAGTAGATGCTACCCAAGGAATAGAGGCACAAACTTTAGCTAATGTTTATTTAGCTCTTGATAATAATTTAGAAATAATTCCAGTAATAAATAAAATAGATTTACCTAGTGCGGATGTCCCTAAAGTAGAAAGAGAATTATATGATACTTTTGGATTTAAAAAAGAAGAAATTGTGAAGGTATCAGCAAAAACAGGAGTAGGAGTACCAGAACTATTAGATCGAGTAATTGAAAAAGTACCTAGTCCTAAAAATGTGGAAGATAAACTAAAATGTTTAATCTTTGATAGTTATTTTGATGCCTATAGGGGAGTCGTAATTCTAGTAAAAGTAGTATCAGGATGTTTAACTAAAAAAACCAAAATAAAGATGATGGAGACAGGAGACACCTATGATGTTGTATCTTTAGGATATCATACACCATTTGAAAAAGAAGTAGATACTCTTAATGTTGGAGAAGTAGGTTTTATTACAGCTTCAATTAAAAGCTTGGAATCAGTTAAAGTAGGAGACACTATAACAGACTCTGAAGATGAAGCAACAGAGAGACTTCCAGGCTACAAACCAATGAAACCAATGGTCTACTGTGGAATATATCCAATAGAACCCGCTAAATATCCTAATTTAAAAGAAGCCATTGAAAAACTAAAACTAAATGATGCATCTCTTACTTATGAATTAGAGTCTTCTAGTACTTTAGGTTTTGGTTTTAGAATGGGATTTCTTGGATTACTTCATCTAGAAATAATTGCAGAACGTATTGAAAGAGAATTTAATTTAGATATAATAGCTACGACACCATCAGTAAACTATGAAATAACCTTAACCGATGGAGAAGTAATCTTTATTGATAATCCTAGTGCTATGCCAGATAAAGTAAGAATAAAAAGTATTAAAGAACCTTATATCTTTACTAATATTCTAGTACCAAGTGATTATATAGGACCTATAATGGAACTGTGTCAAGATAAAAGAGGAATCTATAAAGGAATGGACTATTTAGATAAAACAAGAGTAAATATCCATTATGAACTACCATTATCCGAAATAGTATATGATTTCTTTGATAGATTAAAATCTTCTACTAAAGGATATGCATCTTTTGATTATGAAGTAATCGGATATAAAGAAAGTGATTTAGTAAAGATGGATATTCTTCTAAATGGTGAAATAGTAGATGCTTTATCACTTATTGTTCATAAGGATTTTGCTTACGATCGAGGAAGAAAAATGGTCGATAATTTAAAAAATATTATACCAAGACAATTATTTGAAGTACCAGTTCAAGCAGTTATTGGTAGTAAAGTAATAGCAAGAAGTGATATTAAAGCTATGCGAAAAGATGTACTTGCTAAATGTTATGGTGGAGATATTACTCGTAAGAGAAAACTACTAGAAAAACAAAAAGAAGGTAAAAAGAAAATGAAAACAATAGGTAGAGTAGAAATACCTAGTGAAGCCTTCTTAAGTATATTAACAGATTATAAGAAAAATTAATAATTAGAGGTGTAATAATGGGCAAAAAAGGAAGAGAAATAGCAAAAGAAATTAAAGCAGAAATTAATTCTTGCACACCAGATTATGATATTATCTATAATTATTTAATAACTAATTTTGACGAATCGATTGGAGCTGTATTAAATTGTATGTTAAATATGTTTAGACACATAGAAAATATTTGCAATAATGAGATGGCAGCTAAACTAATTATTCTTTTAAATAATTTTGTTAAAAATAAGAAAAATAAGAATGCCTTAAAAAGGTTATATGAAAAGATAGATGTTTTTTTGGGTAATCTTTCTAAAAGTTTAAATTGGAAAGAACTAATTGATGTTGAAAAATATATATCTAATTTGGTTGATATTCAAAATAAGTGTTTAATCTCTAATTCTATTAGGGGTAAAGGCGATAAATATAATTTTATAATGTATTTGGTATTCAAAAAAAGAGATGTTGAATTATTAGGAAAATACATGACAAATAATATGGCAGAATTAATAGTTAGTAATAGTATATTAACTTCAGTATTTATGAATGTAATAGAAAGGTATATAAATATTGAGGAAGATAATCAGTATGAAATAAAATACTTTAATCAAATTATTTATTTATTTCTAAGAGGAAAACTTGGAGAAAAACTTTTATCTAAAGATGAGTATCTTAGTATATTAAAAACATCAAACAAGAGTTTTGTATGGGATTTAATATATAAAATAGAAAATGATTTTGTTATGTCAAAAGAGGAGGTAGCAAATACTTATGGAGTATCATTCTACTTTCCTCCATTTAAAGAAAAATATGAGTATAGGATAGGCACCACTAAAGATTATACTAAGCATGATGTATTAACTATTGATAATAGTGGAGATAATTGTCTTGATGATGGGCTTTTTATTAAAAAGAGAAGTAATGGTACTTATCGATTATATATTCATTTGGCTAATGTACCAGAAATAATTCCGTATACTTCTAATACAATGAGAGAAGCCTTAAAAAGACAAAAGACAATTTATTTACCAGACTGTGCTATACCTATCTTTGAAGAATATTTGTCTAGTGGTATATTATCACTTTTACCAAATAAGGTAACTAACACACTAACTTTTAGAGTTGATGTTGATACAGATTATAACCTTCTTTTAGATACACTGAAAGTAGTACCAGGAAGAATTATAAACAGACATAAACTTTCCTATGATGAAGCAGATAATATATTAAAAAAAGCCAATACTCCTTTAAGTGAAAAATTAAATCTTTTATCGGAAATCTTTTATAAGTTATCAAGAGATAATTTGAGAATAAAGTCTTTTCATAAGTTTAAAAATATTTTATCGCAGAGAAACGATACTAATAGTTTTAAATCAGATGTTTCTCCAGCCCATTTGATTGTCGAATACAGTATGGTTTTATCTGGTAGATTTATTCCGATGATGAATAAATATTATAATTTAAACCTAATTATGCCATGGAGAGTATGCCCTAAATTTGATGAGGAATTTGCTAAGAAGGTATTAGATGATATTGATCATATTGATGAAATGAGTGATGCTTTAAAGAGAGTTGCTAGAGATTATTTTCCTCGAAGCTATTATTCGTTTGAAAACATTGGTCATGCTGGTCTTGGAATAGATGGATATGTAAAAGTAGGTTCTTCCGCTAGAAGTGCAATGGATGCTTTAGCAGAATATATAATCTATGATTTAATTATAAATAGGAATGCTGGAGATCTAGACTATAAATATTATTTTTGGGAAAGAGAAATAAAATATTGGTGTGAATATGCTAATAATAAAATAGCCGAAAATAATTCGTTCGCGGAAGAATATTGTTATTTAAGAAGAAACGGAAAAATATTAGAATTAGAAAAGAAGTGATAACATGAATTTACCAAATATAAATGAAGCAAGAAAAAGAACAAAAGATAAAGTAAATGTCTATTATGATAAATATAAAGTAGATGATAAATTAAAAAGTTTAGGTAAAAATAAGAAGTATATAATTCTTACTTATGGTTGCCAAATGAATGTCCATGATAGTGAGAATATGTCTGGTATTATGGAAGAACTAGGATATACTAAAGAAGATAACTTTGAAAAAGCTGATGTCATAATACTAAACACTTGTGCTATTAGAGAAAATGCTCATAATAAAGTAACAGGTATACTAGGTAGAATAAAAAAATTAAGAGAAGATAATCCTAATATCATAACTGTATTTGCGGGATGTATGGCTCAAGAAGAAGGAATAGCAAATATGCTTAAGAGTAAATATAAATGGGTTGATATTGTTATGGGTACTCATAATTTATATAGCCTTCCTCATTTATTAGAAAATGCATATAAAGAAAAGAAACAAAATATTGAAGTATATTCTATCGAAGGAGATATCATTGAATGCTTACCAGTAAAAAGAGATTCTAAATATAAAGCATGGGTTAATATTCAGTATGGTTGTGATAAATTCTGTTCATATTGTATTGTACCTTATACAAGGGGGAAACAAAGAAGTAGACTTCCTAAGGATATAATCGAAGAAGTAAAAAAACTAAAAGAAGAAGGATACTTAGAAGTAACACTTCTTGGACAAAATGTAAATGCTTATGGAAAAGATCTAGAAGAAAATTATACGATGGCTAATCTACTTGAAGATGTAGCTTTAACTGGTATCGATAGAGTTAGATTTGTAACATCTCATCCTTGGGATTTTTCTGATGATATGATAAATGTCATAGCAAAATATGATAATATAATGCCATATATTCATCTTCCACTTCAATCAGGAAGTGATAAAATATTAAAGAAGATGAACCGTAGATATACAAATGCAGAATATAGAGAATTATTTAATAAATTAAGAAAAGCAATGCCTAACTGTGCTATAACTACTGATATAATAGTAGGCTTTCCTAATGAAACAGAAGAAGACTTTGAAGAAACTTTAAAAATATATAATGATCTAAAATATGATTTAGCTTATACTTTCATTTATTCCAAAAGAGAAGGAACACCAGCTTCTATTATGGAAGATTCTGTATCTTTAGAAGAAAAAGAAGAAAGACTTCAAAGACTAAATGAATTAGTAAATAAGTATGCAAGAGAGGCTAACGAAAAATACTTAGGTAAAGTAGTAAAAGTATTAATTGAAGGACCATCAGATAAGAATAATAAAGTAATGGGGTATACCGATACTATGAAATTAGTAAATATATCTGCTGATGAATCTTATATTGGTAAAATAGTAGATGTAAAAATAACAGAAGTAAAGACTTGGTCTTTAGAAGGAGAATTAGTGTGATAGAAAGTAGTATTGAAGAATTATTTGATGCTATAAATAATTCTAATGAATATAAAGAATATTTAAGTATAACAAAAGAACTAAATAATAATAAAGAAGTAATGAACTTAATCGATGATATCAAAAAACTAGAAAAAGAAGCAACAAAATTAGAATATAATGGAGATTCTAAATATAAAGATATCGATAAAGAAATAGAAGAAAAAACCAATATATTAAATAATAATTCATCGTATAAAGATTATCTATCCAAATTAAAAAGATTTAATAATACATTATTAGCATCTAGTTCACTACTAGAAGATTATATCGATAGTAAGGTTTCAATTTAATTCAATAAGTTCATTTAATTAACATTTCTATTTAAATGCTTGACAATTATAGAAAAATAGGGTATATTGTAATTGCATTTGAGAAAATGCAATTAACATGTAAATGTTTCTCGCTCTCGGGTGGTGCGAGTAATTAAATTATCCCGATCGACAATGTTTCTCGCTCTCGGGTGGTGCGAGTAATTAAATTATCCCGAATGAAAATAGAGGAGACTCGTGTCTATTTGACATGAGTTTTCTTTTATCCAAAAACGGCGAATATATGTTCACAATAAAATACTTTGCTGTTGACATTGATTCTTAATATGTATATAATAAATAATTAATTAGGATGGTTGATAAGATGAATTATTATGATGAAATAAAAAAAGAACTTATTTCTAATGAAGTAAATAAAAAAATAAAAGATTATAGCAAAAATAAATATGAATTAGAAAAATATTATAATGTAGGAAAATTATTATTTAAAGCAGGGAAAAAATATGGCGAGGGAATAATAAAAGAATATTCAAAAAAATTAACAATTGAATTAGGTAAGAAATATAGTGTTAGATATTTGTTTGATATTAGAAAACTATACTTGTTTTCAAAAGTGCATCCACTGGGTGCACAATTAACCATGTCACATTATAGGCTACTTTTCCCTCTTACTAACAATAATGCAATAAGTTATTATATAAATGCTATGTAGTAGTAGAACTAAAAGTAACAGAATTAAAAAAAGAACATACAGGACAAATTATGACATATATGAACTATATAGATGAAAATATAAAATCACTTGAAGAAAATAAAACAGTAGGTATAATTATCTGCAAGAGGGATAATAAATTTGTAATAAGATATTGTTCAGATAATCGAATAATAGCACGAGAATATGAACTAGTATGATCTAATGCAAAAATATGAATGCAAAATATTTGTTTGAATAAAATGAGATATATGTATAAAAAAATATAATTAAGGAAGGTTGATAAAATGAATTATTATGATGAAATAAAAAATGAGTTAATAAATAATGAGATTAATAGAACAGTTAAAAAATATTCAATTAATAAGAGTGATTTGAATACTTATTTTAATGTTGGGAAAATGCTTGCAGAAGCTGGTAAACATTATGGAGAAAATATAATTGGTGATTATGCTAGTAGACTAGGAAAAGAATTAAATAAAAAGTATAATGAGAGAACACTTAGACGATATAGACAATTTTATAATTTTGCAACAAATTTAAAATGGTCGGCAATGCCGACCAAATTGAGTTGGAGTCATATAACGGAATTAATGGTTTTATCAGATGAAGATGAAATTAATTATTATATTAATGTAGTTAACAATAGAAATATTGGTTACAGGGATTTAAACAGATTAATAAAAAATAATGAGTATAGTAGAATAGATGAAAATACTAAAAATAAATTGAGAAAAAAAGAACAATTAACTGTCAAAGACTTGATAAAGAATCCTATATTAATAAAGAATAATAATAATTATAAAATATTTTCCGAAAAAGTATTACAAAAATTAATACTAGAAGATATAGAATCATTTCTAGAAGAATTAGGTACAGGCTTTACCTTTATTAAAAGTGAATATCCCATCAAACTAGGAGATAGATATAACTACATTGATTTACTTCTTTATAATATAAAATATAAATGCTATGTAGTAGTAGAATTAAAAGTAACAGAATTAAAGAAAGAACATACAGGACAAATTATGATATATATGAACTATATAGATGAAAATATAAAATCACTTGAAGAAAATAAAACAGTAGGTATAATTATCTGCAAGAAGAATAATAAATTTGTAATAAGATATTGTTCAGATAACAGAATAATAGCACGAGAGTATGTACTAGTATGATCTAATAATATAAATGTAAAGTATAAATATTTATCTTGACTATCTTATCTATTTAATGTTAAAATTAATATGTAAGGTAAGGAGATGACATATATGTTAAATAATTGTTTATATAATAGTACTAATGTATGTGTTAATGCTTATCAAACCCAATATATATATATATAAGGAATAAAATAAATAATAAAAGTAAAAAGAGTACTGAAGTTCTAGTATAAATACTAGTCTTTTTCAGTACTCTTTTTGCAATGAAAGAAAGGAAGGAAAAACATGGAAGAAAAAAATAATGAAAGGAAGAAGATATTACTAGTAATAGCTATCTTTATAGTATTAATAGCAATATCAGTAGGTGGAGTATATGCTTATTTTAGTGCAAGAGCTACGAATAGCGGTCAAGAAATAACAGGTAGAACACTAGATATCAATGGAAGTACACTTACTATCGCTGCATCTAGATTAAATCTAAATCCAAGTCCTGCACCAGTTTCTGATAACTTATTACCTGCTAAATTTGGTGTAGATCCAACAGAAATGACTACGACTCAGGTTAATAAAGCATTATCAAAACAATGTGTAGTAGGAGGTTATACAGGATGTCATGTATGGAAGATAACTGCTAGTACTACACAGGATGTACCTACTGCTAATATAAGATTAAATCTAAATGTTAATACAGTAACAGATAAAGATGAATGGTCTTATGTCGTATATACTGGAACAGATTCTAGTGCTGGGGCAGTATTAAATAAAGGACTAATCAATACAGACTTTGGAAATACTACTAATACAATAGATATTCATAATGGAGCTAGTTTATCTACTGGTACACCAGCAGTATACTATGTAATGGTATATCTAAATAATACTAATAGTGTACAAAATGATGGAACAGCAGTAGGTACTACAAATGAAACAGGAGCATATAATGGCTCAGTAATACTAGAAGCAATGGGAGGAGAAGTAAAAGTTAACTTCTATGAAGAAGAGGAACAAGAAGCCACTCCTATTAGTGATTTTACATATGCTATTGGAACATTTGATTATTATGAAACTGCAGATGATACGGATGATGATATAGTTATTCCAGCAGGAGAAGTATTGCTTCTAAAGTATAATGGTAGCGATACAGTAATTAATATACCATCAACTTATATAATGAATGGTATTGAATATATTCCTATAGTATATGGTGATGGACCCGCTAGTGAAGAATCTACTTTTTATGCAAATGAAAATATCACAGAAGTTAATTTTGCTAATGGTGTTTTATTTGCTGATTTGGATAATGGTGAGAGTTTAACATTTAATACTATGCTTGGATTATTTACAGGTTGTACAAACTTAGTAAGCATTTCTGGCATTCCAAACTCTATAACCTCTATGTCTGGTACATTTTCTAATTGTACATCTTTAGTAAATGCTCCAGAAATACCAAGTTCAGTAACGAATTTGAATGGGACATTTTTTGGTTGCACATCATTAGTGGATGCTCCAGTAATTCCAAGCTCAGTAACGAGTTTGAATGTGACATTTTCTGGTTGTACATCATTAATAAATGCACCAGAAATACCAAGCTCGGTTACTAGTATGAACAATACATTTGCAGGATGCACTAATTTAGAAGGTGCTATTAGAATTAATTCTTCTCTTGTAAATAATGTAAGTAATACTTTTAGAGATACTACGAAGAATATTACTTTAGAAGTACCAAGTGGTTCTACTACTTATAATAGTTTTAATGGTAATGTACCGGCAAATGTAACTATTTCTCCATTTACACCATAATAATTTAAAAATGATATATTGAAATTGTGTACTTGAAAAAAATCCACCACTAAGTGAACCATTCTTATCTAACTATGTTTGTGAGCATGAATAAGTAAATGATTCTTCTAATACAAGGTAAGGGAGGATTAACTTGTTAATCCGGGTAGCGATAGCGGTTATATAAAATAAATATTATAAGATTATGAATTAAGTGTAAATTCATAATCTTTTTAAATAATTCTCTTTAAAAAAATAATAAAATAATATATAATGTAGATAAGAGGTGTTAAAAAAATGAAAATAAGTATTGGAGTAATATTTGGAGGAAGAAGCTTAGAACATGATTTATCAGTATTAACTGCTATTCAAGCAATGGATAATATCGATAAAGAAAGATATGAAGTAGTTCCTATATATATAACTAAAGATTTACAAATGTATACAGGAGGTATGCTAAGATATATCGATAGTTATAAAGATTTTAATTTAATAAGAAGATATGCTAAGAAAGTAAATCTAATAAATAAAAATGGTAAATTTATCTTAGAAAGTACTGGATTAATAAAGAAAGAAGTAAAAGAAATACATTTAGCTTTTCCTATGGTACATGGTAAAAGAACAGAAGATGGAAGTATTATTGGATATTTAGAGACATTAGGTATACCATATGTAGGTAGTGATATCTATGCTTCTAGTATATGTCAAGATAAAATATTTACGAAAGAAGTACTAGAAAATAATGATCTTCCAGTAGTAGATTATACATCTTTTACTTATACAGATTATCGATTAGATAAAGAAGAAATATTTA
>CAMODE010000012.1 GCA_946611235.1 uncultured Caryophanales bacterium
CAGATTTACTAAAAGTTTTTCCTGATTTAATTCTTATAGAATTATCATTATACTTTTTTTGGAGTTCCTTTTCTTTTATTTTTCTTTGACGTCTACCTAAGTTTTGACTCTGTTCAATCTCTTTAATTAATTCTTTATTCACAACTACAATACCACCTTTATTCTCTTATATAGATATTGTACCATAAAAATCATTGCGAAGAAAATTGTTTATAAATTTACTCTTTTTTGCTGTTATTCTATCAATTATTTGACAAATTATTATTATTATTATATAATACATATCGATTGGAGGGGGAGTATATGGAAAAAACAATTATTATTCATCATAGTGATAATATCAATATTAAATATATTGAAAATAGAGTCAATGAAAAAAAATGTGTTATTACATTACAAGGTACTGACGAAAAAACTCATTTAATAATTACAATTACTTTCTGTAATGATCCATTTTGGGATTTAACTATTAAGAGTGAATATAGAAATTATGATAATGGGTACGAGCTTGTTAGTTGCAGTTTCGAAGAAAGTACAGAGGGAAACATGTATTTTAGATATCCAGGTCATGCAGTACACTTTTCAAATGACAAAGCACCAAATTATTTAGAAATATATGAACGTTTGAAATTATTTTCTAAATTTCATGCATTAAGAAATATAGAATTACAGCCTTTAATTGATAAAGCATTTGAAATATCAGAACCTAAATTAAAGGAAATGATTAATGAGTTTATAGAGCATTATTATCCAGAAGAAAAGAAAAATAATATAGCTAGAACTTTAAAACCCTAAGAAATAAAACTCCTAAATTAATAGGAGTTTTTTATATTTTTTCCCTTTTATATAAGTTATTATTCTATTATTTTTTTATATTGTTATCTATATATTCTTAATTTAAATTATTGTTTGGAGATACAACCTATTTTTCTTTCTAAGTCATCTTCTTCTAAACTAAGTTTATTATGTCATTTACTTATGGCTGTTTCACATTTATACCAATATTAGAGTTTTTTTCTTCTTCTGCAAGTAGATTTTTCATATAATCAATGGATAATTTATCTAATATTTTATATTCACTTACTCCAACTGGTTTATTAATATATTTTAATGTATAATCAACTATTTTATTATTTTTGCTTTTGCATAAGATTATACCAATAGATGGATTATCGGATTTATCTTTAATTTGTTCATCTAATGCTTGTAAATAAAAACCTATTTTACTACCATATTCAGGAACAAATTCATCTATTTTTAACTCAACAGCAATATAACATTTTAATTTAGTATGGTAAAAAAGCAAATCTATATAAAAATCTTTGTTTCCAACTGTTAATTTATATTGACTCCCAACAAATGAAAAACCATTTCCAAATTCTAACAAAACATTTTTAAGCCTTTCTAACATTTTATTTTCCAATTCTTTTTCTTTATAATCATTAGTTAATTCTATTAAATCAAACACATAAGGATCTTTCATCACTTTAGATGCTAAATCACTATTTTTCTTAAGCGTTAAATCAAAATTATTATATTTAATATTTTTTACTTGTCTCTTATATAGATTTGTTTCAATTTGATATAAAAGTATACTTTTAGACCAGCCTTCTTCTATACATTTCTCAATATACCATTTTCTAACTATCTTATTTTTAACTTTTTCAATTAAAATTATATTATGTGTCCATGGTAATTGTGCAACCAGTTGCACAAATTCAGAATCATCTATATATTCGCTATAAAAAGTTTTCATATATTTCAAATTTCTAATCGAAAATCCTTTTTGATTTGGAAATGTTATTTTAAGTTCGAATGCTAATTTATCTAAAAATTTATTTCCCCATGATGAATTATCATATAGTACTTTACCTATTCTAAAATATAAATTAACTAAGCTAATATTAGCATTTATCATAATATCTAATTGTGTTTTATTGATGTCTTGTTTTATATTATCAATCGCATCATTATACGTTTTATCTATTTATTCTATCATCTTTTCCTCCTTCATACTATTAATGATTAATATTTATTATAAATAAATGTTAATAATATGTCAATGATATTTTGATTTCTTACAAACAAGCGTATGCTTATTTAAGTAAAAATAAATATAAGAGATTATTAAATCTCTTATATTTTTTGAATATATTCAAGTAAGTAGATAAATATTTTGATATATTTTTTATCTAGCCCTACTCTTTTTAATTTCCTTATTTGGATTCTTTTTTTCTTTATATCTAAATTACTGAATAAAATATTATCTATTTCTTCTTTTAATTTAGTATCTATTTCTAAATCATACAGTATTTCTTTTATTTCTTCGTTAATATAAGTTACATAATTAATAAAGGTATTATTTCCTTTAATATTGATAGTTAATTCTCTTCCCACGATTAATCCTTCTATATTAATAATAAAATCATCTTTATCATAGAAGGCATTATATCTTATACTATTATCATTTATATTAAGTTCGGTTATATTCCTAATATTTTTAAATCTTAAGATATAATTTCTTTTATTTAATAGATTTTTTCCTTCTTTTTTCTTAATGGTAAAGGTATAATTATCTTCTTTATATTCATAATTAAAACTTGTTATCATATAGAAGCCTTTTTCATAATTATAACTTATTCCATCATCCTCATATAAATCATAATTCCCATTATCTAATGGGTAAATATTTAATTCTAAAGTACTTGGTAGATCTTCTTTAATATTATTACTCATTGGTATAATACTACCTGCTTTTACAAATATAGGATAATCTTCATCATTATAAAAGCTATTATAATATTTATTACCGATATATTTTTTTCCTTTAAGGAAATCAAACCAGATACCATTTGGAACATATATTTTTTTGAATACCCTATTAATTATTTTGTTTTTTCTTTCTGTAATTGGAGCAATAAAGAAATTACTACCAAAGAAATACTCATTTTGATATAAAGGTTCATCTAATATCTTAGGATAATCAAAATAGAATGGTTTTATTAAACCTTTTCCTTCTTTATGATATTTATAACTTTCACTATAAAGATAAGGAATTAATTTGTATCTTAAATTCATATAATATCTTATATGCTCTTTTAAAATATAATTCCATTTCCATGGTTCTCTTTTATAGTATAATCCTCCTTCACTAGCTAGTAAAAAAATAGGACTAAAGCAAGCAAACTCGATATATCTTAAATATAGTTCATCTTCTTCTATTCCTCCAGAATAGCCTCCGATTGGATGAGCTATAAATGATACTCCAACATTATATCCTTGTAAATTGTATCTTGGAAGTAAATTTAATGTATGAAAGTTTACTTTCGTTTTACCACTCCACATAATAGGATATCTATGCATAGATATACCATGATTACGAGTAAGAGTAAGGTTTCTTTTTCCTCGCATTACCATTGCTCCTGAATGATAGTGATCAAGTTTCCATAAGTTTATTTTATCATTGCTATTTTTATAATCGATACTAAATATATCAATTCCGACATTATTATAATTATTTATTATATTGTTTAAGTATAAGCCTATTTTATCATTACTAAATGGGATAAAACTATTATTATTATCAATATTAATAGAGGGATTAATCGTAGTACCTATTTTAATATTATTTTTAGTTAAATAATCACTTATATTTTTTACATTAATACTAGGAGCATATCCATTAAGAAGAGAATCTCCTAGTAAGAAGATGGATATTGGGAAATTCTCACTTTTAAACCTATTAATTAAGTTATATATATCTGTCTCTGTATATTTATCATTTTTATACCACCATGCTCCTAGGGCATATCTAGGTATTAAACTTGGATAACCAGTTAAGGTGAAATAATCTTTTAATGCTGAATCAAAATCATTATCATACATGAATAAATATATGTCATAATTATTTTTACCTCTATCGATAAAAATATCATGTTCATCTAAGACTAATGAGTTTGAATCATCTAATATAGAATATCCATCTAGAGAATATAATCCTTTATCTAAGATAATATCTTCTTTCATAGTATCAATGGAATAATTTATTCCTCTTAAATTTTTAATTTCTTTACTTGATGGATTCCATTCTACTTTAGTTCTATTTATTACCGCCTTTAGTCTTCCTGCTTTAATAGGGCTATTTTTTACATAAGTTAATGTAAATATTCCTGTATTTATTTCTATTAATGTTTCACTTTCTGTAATACCAAATGAAAATTTTTCAAACTTCCTATTGATAACACAACTTGTAGGCCGATCTTCAAATATACTATTTTCGTTATATTCAATTCTAACTAATCTTGGTGTTAAAACACTTATTCTACTTTTACCTAAGGTAATAATATTTTCTCTTTCACAAGCAATATCTTTGCTTTTAACATAATAATTACTTATATTTTTCATATTACCACCTCTTTCTATTCTACAATATAATAATACCATATCAGAAAAAAAAGTGCAATTAATTTGCACTTAAAAATAAATAAAAAGATATGCATAATTACTCATACATATCTTTATACTCAAATGGTGTCCTGGTGGAGATTCGAACTCCAGACCGATCGCTTAGAAGGCGATTGCTCTATCCAGCTGAGCTACCAAGACGTCACTGACAGATATAATTATATAATATTATTTTCAAAATATCAACTACTTTTTAAAAAAAATTGCTTTTTTTATTTCTATACTATATAATTTACTTAAGAGGTGCACATGAAAAAAATAATAAATATTCTATTAATAATATATATACTACTAATCTATTATCTAGTAGATACAAATACTAAATTATTAATAACAATGAATTTTAGTTTGTATTTATTACTATATAGTTTATTTAGTACCACTAGTATAAAAGATAATAAAAATAAGAAAGAACTAATATATACCATAATATCATTATCTATATTATCAATACCAATATCAATAATAAACTATCAATTAGGAAATATATTAAATATAGAATATTTAAATATAACTAATTTATTATGTACTATATTCTTAATAACTAATATAATAATAAAAATAATAAGTAAATATTTAAATAAAAACAGAATAATATCTATTCATAATATATTAACATTATTTATAAACATAATATTAATAATCATATTAAAAAACAAATATAACATATCATTATTATATATAATCTCTATTAGCATATTCATAATTATATTAATACTATTCATTATTTTTGTACTAAGAAAGCATAAACAAAACAATACATTCTATTTAAAAGAAATAAAGAATAATCTTGTAACAGACAAAGAACAAGTATTTACAAATATAATAAAATCATCTTATATCTATATATCCTCTATTATTTTATATTATATATTAACAAATACATATATAAATCCTAATACCAATATAATACTAAGTAATACTTACTTTTTTGGAATAATACTAATAAATATAATATATAAAATAATAGAAAAATATATAACTATAGATAATATAAATAACTATAATCAAATAATAAATAAAGTATTAAATATATCACTAACAATATGTATACCATTAATGGTAATATCATATCCCCTTAGTAAAATAATATTTTCAAGTAATTATAATATGATATTTCCATTAATAATATTATTATTCTTTTATATTATATATAATACTATAATTAAGCTAAGTATTAATAATATAGGTAATAAAAAAATAAATATAAGTTTATTACTAGGGTTATTAGCAAAACTATTACTAGAGGTGCCTCTTATTAATAGTGCATATCGAATGGGGTATGATTTAACATTAGGTACAATTATATCAACATCTATTAGTTTATTATTAGCTATAATATTGTTATCAATATTTATAACTAGAAAATATAAAATAAATCTATTAAATAATTTTACCAATATCTTAAATATCATATACACAAATATAATATATCTATTAATATTAGTATTATTCACTCTAATAATAAAAGTAGATAACCCAAAATATATAACAAATATATTAGTAGTAATCTTCTATATATTTATAAGTATAGTATTTAATATAATAAAGAAAAAGATAATCAGAAAATAATTTTCGATTATCTTTTTTGAACTTAAT
Source organism: uncultured Caryophanales bacterium (assembly GCA_946611235.1). Classification (GTDB taxonomy): domain Bacteria; phylum Bacillota_I; class Bacilli_A; order RF39; family UBA660; genus CAG-302. Next base: position 6,064 of record CAMODE010000012.1, read on the forward strand.
TATTAAATTTCTTCCATAGTAGCATAGCATCTTATATTAATATTGAAACTAGAAGAAGAAAAACTAGTATCATATAACTCTTCATCTAACCATACATATACAGTATAACTAGATGGTGATGTTACAAGAGAAATATTACTAGCAGCTAGTACACTATCACCATTACTAACATTACTAATAGATCCCTCAGCTACTAAAGTATCATTATTATCCAGTACAGCATATTTAAGGGCACCAGAACTAGCTAAATCACTATTAATACTAACAATATCTAAATAAATATGACCATATATATCATAAGTATTATTCTTTTTATAAAAAGATACTGTTGCAGCACTACCACTAGTATAACTAGTACCAGGATTCAAAGTAGAACCATTAATATTAATTCCTTTAGTATATTCAATATATTTATCAAGCCCTTTAACAGTAGCATTAATATTTAAATCAGCAAACAAAACATACCTATACATAGCATAAGTAAATCCAGCAATAGTAATGATAAATAGAATAACTCCTATTATATATCCAAATAATTTAATTTTTTTCTTCATATATATCCCTTATCCTTTAACTAATATAATGATAACACATTAATAAAAAAAGTGCAATCAAATTGCACCCGTTTATTTCAAATTATTCTTTTTAATAAGTTACAACAGTTACATTGCTAGGTAAGTTCTCATCTGCCATAAACGTTTCATAAGTAGTGGAATTAGCAGGTACTTCAACAGTAATACTTTTAACAGTTCCAGTAAATGCATCAGTAATATTAGTAACATTACTTGAATTAATTCTAATTGTTCCCTCTAAATTAGTACAATCTTTAAATGTACTATTCAGATTTGTAACTTTAGAAGGAATGATAGGTACGTTAATTAAATGCGTATTTTCATGAAACATTAAACTAAAATCATACATATCTAAATTATTATCAAAATATGCCTCATTAATATCATCCAATTTTGAAAATGTATAAGAAGATTCATCCCAACATTCATTATTACATACAGTATTTCTATAATTAACCAATTCCGTGTTATATACCGTACCATTTATGGAGTATGAAGCAGGAATAGATACTATTGAATTACTTCCAACATATTTTGTTAACTTAATGTTATTACCCTCTATCTCATATTCGAAATCAGTAATTGGATTATATGGTGGCATTATCACTGAATTTTCAGGAATATTACCATTAATTTGTTCAATTGATGCTTCTACACTAGCACTAAAATTAGTATCGCTAGCATTATTATTAGCTAACTTGCCATTTAAATAAATAGCTAAAATATAGTTCTTTCTATTCCCATTATCTGGAATAGAATCATAGTATATTTCTTTTGTTCCAGTATTAGTTATATATCCTTTAGTTAAGGTATTAAAAGTTTCTCCATCCAAATCATTAGAGTTTACACTAGGATATTCTTCTGGATCATAATAGAATAAAGCATATTGTAAGGCATTAGTACTATCACCATTTTCCATATATGCAGATGGTAAACTAGTAACATTAAGAGCAATTCTTAAATAACCATCAATAGTACAATCTGATGTAGTATCTTTCCATACACTAAAATTAGAAAGAACCATGCCTTTTTTTATAGTAATTTGATTATGATATATTTCATCAGAAGGTTCAATTAATAGTAAATCTTCACCATTAATATCTTCACTTTTAGTGAAATTACCTTCAACTAAACATTTACTATTTAAAGTAACATTATAATCAGATGTTCTCCATACTATAATAGCATATGTTACTCCTAATGCTAGAAATATAAATAATATTATACCAATTATAATTCCTATTCTTTTTGAGTTTTTAAAATTCATATTATATCCCTACTCTTTCTATAAAAAGAAAATTATATAAAATATAATTATTCTATTTCATTTATTACTCCACTTTCACCAGTAGCATACAAAGATAATTTAACAGTCTTATTCATCATATTACTATTATTAACTACACTACCATCTATCCAATAATAAATATTATATACATCAGTACTATCAGATGATATTTGAACATCACTTAGTAAAACAATATTATCATCATTATTATAATTTTCAAAATTATCTCCATCTATATATTCATTACCCTTATATATAGCCCATAAGAATGTACTATTTTTAAGTTCATCTGGTAATGAATTAATCTTCATATATAGACTAAATCTATTACCAGGAATATCAGAAGTAATTTTAATTTGTTTTAATACTCCTTCTTCTTTATTAAGTACTGGTTCTAATTCTCCAATAATATCAGGACCGCCTATAAAAGTTATTGTACTACTTGCGGTTAAGTTAACATTAACATTTTGTTCTGCAGTACTTCTCCACTTAAACCAAGCATAGGTGCCAGTACCAAACATTACTACAAATAAGAACATTCCAATTAAAGATAAAAGGATTCTTTTTCTTTTATTATTCATATATTTTTCACCTCTTGTATTTCCTTATTATTATGGAGAAATTATCTGAGTTTTTCCTAATTGACTTATTTCAACATTATTAGGTATTGTTCCTTCTAAATCAGTATAAGTAGTACTACTGGCAGGTACTTCTACTACTATATTTTTAGTAGTACCATTAAAGGTATCAGAATCTACTACTACATTTTCATTTGATATTCTAATATAACCTTCTAAGTTAGTACAATTTTTAAATGTAGATAACATACTAGTAACACTACTAGGTACATACTCAATATTAGTAAGAGAAGTACATCCTTCATAAGTATTATTCATACTAGTAATAGTATCTGATAATTTAGGAGCACTTACTAAACTAGTACATCCTTTAAATAAACCATCTACAGAATTATTAACTAATTCAGTACCATCATATTCTGAGAATACTACACTATCAGCAAAATTTACTTCAGTAATAGTAGTATTACCACTGAAAGTAGATGTATTATTAGAAGTATCACTAATTATCATTACATTGTAAGTAGTATCATTAACGATATATGTACTAGGTATATTTACTACTGTATCAGTACCAGTATAACTAGTTAATAATATTGTATTAGATGGTAATTGTATACCATTATAACTATCTGTAACATAAGTAAAATCACTAATAGGAGTAGCTACAAATTGATCTGCTTTAGCACTAACAGTAGCACTAATGTTAGCTCCGATTATATCACCTCCTACTTTATTTTTATCTAAATATATAATAACTAAATAATTATGCTTATCACCAGGACTTAAATATTCTGTATGAATATCCATAGTACCTTCTTCAGAAATTATTCCTCTTCTTACATAAGTAAATGTTTGATTTTTTAAATATTGAATAGTAGAATCGGTATATAAATTAGGATCAAATTCCGCTACTACATATTTTAAAGACCCATAACTATTACCATTACTTGTATAAGCATTTGATAAAGAATTAACATTAAGTTCAATAGTACCAATACCACTAACTTTATTACATCTTTTATCTAGTTCCATACTAACAGGACTAAATCCCATAGCAGTACTTAACTTAATACTACTAGCAGTCAAGTAATCATCTTCATTAATAGCACCTATATTGCCAATAATATCATTGCCTTTACTATAGTTTATATTAAAACAATGAGTATTACCTGCTACTATAATATTACCAGTAGTAAAAGTAAGCCAAGCATATACTCCACCTAATACTAAAATAAGTAAAAGTACCGAACTAATTATAAGTATCTTAATTTTATTATTCTTTTCCATAAATATCTTTCCTACCCTCTATCTAAGAATACCATATTTATTAAAAATTATCAAGATTATTATAAATAAAAATACATATTTTTACACTTTCATAGTAACTATTCAGACTTATGACAATAAATTATTAATATAAAATAGCTAATAATATTTTTACTTATCAACAAGCAAAAATTGAACCTTTTTGATATAGTTTTATCACATTTTCCGACAAAATATTTATAATCAATCCCGAAAAAGTCGGACATTTATTCCGACATATTTATTATTTTATATCATTAATGTTTAAAGTATATATTTCTTCATTATCAACATAAAATGATACTGTTTCTAAATTATTATATATATTATCCATAGAAAGTCCTATCGTATATATAACTTCTTCTAATATCTTATTACTATCAACATCACTAAGTACTAAATTATTAAAATTAAGTTTTAAATTATTATCTAAAAGTTCATAATTATATATTTCTGTATTAGCATTTAAATAGCTCATTAAATTAGTTTCATATATTGGGGAACTACTAAGTTCTTTAATAATTACTTTTATTTTATCATCAGTATTATTATTTACATACTTAGTAACAGGAACATAGTATTCATAATCATTATATTTATTAACATAATACATAGTATAATAATCAATATCTTTAGTACTAACTAAATCATAACTCTTATTAATACCAAAATCTCTATTTAATAAAGTTGGAAGTTTTGTACCACTAGGAAGAGAATTAAGTACTTCTCCTTCTACTTTTATTATGACATTATCAATACCATCAATACTAGTTAAAGTATAAATAATTGATTCAATCATCTTATTTTCATCTTTATCATTAATATCTAGTAACTCTTTAGAAAAATTAATAGTAAGAGTTCTATCTTCTAAATTTAGATCTAATACACTAGTACCTGGAGGTATTATACTCCTAAAACCATTTGGTATAATATTAGATTTCTTACCATCAATAATAAGACCCTCTACTAAATCTTTAGCTTTATCTACTACCTCACAATTACAACTTGATATACTAGTTCTAGCAACATAATCTTCACTATCAACTAAATATATTGTACTTACGATATTATCATAAGTATACTCAATACTACTCTTATCTAAATCTATTTCTTTAATACTAGAGTCTGGTAGTAAATACATAATAACAAGTATTAGAATAGCACTAGTAGCTACCATAATCTTTTTAATACTCATCTTCTTTAACATAACATCACCTATTAATTAATATGTTTAATATAAGTAAGAAAGTACAATTATTTATTTTTTATAGAAAAAAAGACTTACTCTAATACTTCTAGATTAAGTCTAATTAATTTATTACTGTTTAAATAATCCAATTTAAATTCATTATCTTTATCGATATTATTAATATTATATATAAGTATATAGTTTTGATATTTATCAGTACTTAATATATTATCTCTATATCCAACACCTATATCAGTGAAATAATTATAATATTTTTGACTAGGAATATATTTATTATTCTTACTAATTAATACTAATTCATCTAAATCCAAACTATATTTATCTACTTTACCAATAATACTAATATTAATTATTACATAACTATTATTCAAACTAATTCTTTTTCTATCCGATATATATGATTTATTTATTTTAATATTAAAATAATTTGTACTTAGTATTTCTCCCTCATTTAAGTCACTATTAACAACATATTTATTAAAGGGGAACACCATTATAACTATTACAGCAAGTATAAAAATTATAATATTAATTATCATTTTATTATCATTATAATAATACTTTAGTTCTCTAAAAGTTTTTCTAACCATTCTTTTAATACCATTATAATTTAAGTCTGTATTAACTTCTACCTCAGCACTATCCTCTTTATTTAAATGTAATTCTTTTAAGTCACTAGTAAAATTAAATTTTTTTATATCAAAACCAAGTCCTCTAATTAGCATAGGTATTGATGCAACCACAAGTAACCAAAAGTTTATTCTTGATAAATCTCTATATAATCTTATCATTCTACTAGAAGGTGTTAAAGTTTCTAACCCTCTAATTCTCGTATATAGATATATAAATAAAATAAATGATATTAAACAAATAAATATTGTACCAATATAAAATACTCTAGGTTTATTCTTATACTTCATCAAATAATATATTATAAATGATAACATTATTACCATCATTATACCAATGAATATATAATAACTAATATAGTTAGAAGAAATTACTTCTATATTACCATTAAAACTAATATAATCTTTAAAAAAATTAAGAATATATCTAGCTTTATCTATTATATACAACAATATTAAAAACATTATTAAATGTATTAATCTAAAATGCTTAATTAAAAAAGCATATGGTCTTCTTAATATCATTTTTTCACTCCCACTTTCTATCTACATCAATTATAATATATAATCTAAAAAGATTCAATTATATTTTTCATAATTAATCAGAAAAAGCTAATTATAAAAAGAAAAAAAAGTCTTAAGTTAAGACTTAAAATGCAAAAATGGTGACCTGTATGGAATTCGAATCCATGAATGTTGCCTTGAGAGGGCAATGTGTTAAGCCACTTCACCAACAGGCCATTAATTGTTCCTTTAAGGAACAATATAATATTATCATAATTTTATTATTATTTCAATAACTATTTTAATTTTTCTATTCTACTTATTATTCTATCTTTTCCTAGTAATTTCATTATTTCATATAGATCAGGAGTCATACTCTTAGAGGTTATTGCTACTCTAAGTACAGTAGACACGTCTGCTACTGAACCTTTATAGTTATCAGGATTTTCTTTATAATCTTTCATATTACTAGCATATCCTAAGTTATCACATAACTCTTTAATATTATTAAACCATACTTCTTTATCAGATATATCATAATATTTATCCATATATAGATTTAATATTTTATTTATTTCATCCTTATCCGTAATGCTACCCCAGTCATAACTAGAAGGATTATATAACTCATCATACATATAAAATATTTGATTTTTTATCTCACTATAACAAGAATAATCTTTTCTTGGTTTCTTTTGCTCTCTTTCAATATTTAGAACATTCTTTGTATAATCTTCATACTTAGTAATTAATTCATTAAACTCTTTATCATAATCTTTAGTCCAATTATATAAGTTATCATATACTTCATCTTTAGTCATTTTACTTATAACTGTCTTAGCAATATTATCCAATTTCTCTAAATCAAAGAAAGCTCCTGATGAACTCATCTTTTTAGGGCTATATACAAAGTCGGTAAATTCTTTATCACTATTAGCAGTATGCCACTCTTCATAATTAGAATTAATAATAGTCATTAATGCTTCAATAACAGCTTTAACTGGATAACCTTTTTCTTTATAATAAGTCATCGATGCTTCTGGATCTTTTCTCTTACTTATCTTTCTAACACTAGTTCCTTCTTTTTTTATAATTAATGGAGTATGAACATATTTAGGAGGTTTAAAACCAAAAGTTCTAAATAATTCGATATGTTTAGGTACTGATGATAACCATTCTTCTCCTCTTACAACATGAGTAGTATGCATTAAATAGTCATCTACTAGATGAGCAAAATGATATGTTGGTAGACCATCACCTGATTTCATAATAACAAAATCTTCATCGTTTTCCGGTAGTTCTATCTTACCTTTTACTAAGTCTTCAAAAACAAACTTCTTATTAAAGTCTCCCATACTTTTAAATCTAATTACATAAGGAATACCTTCTTTTACTTTAGAAATAAGTTCCTCTACTGGTACATTTCTATATTTAGCATAACTTCCATAATAACCAGTCCTTACTTTACTTCTTTCCTGGACTTCTCTCATTTCATCTAATTCTTCTTTAGTACAAAAGCAAGGATATGCTCTTCCTATTTCAATTAAATATTTAATAAAAGCATGATATATTTCTTTTCTTTCACTTTGAACATATGGTCCATAACTACCTACAATATTTCCTTCAAATTCATACTCATCAGGTATAATATTATAGTGAGTTAAAGTATCCATAATTAACTTAGTAGCCTCTTTTACTTCTCTCTTCGTATCAGTATCTTCATTTCTTAAAAAGAATACTCCATTAGAATTCTTAGCAAGTACATAATCAATAATAGCTTGATAAAAGCCTCCTAGATGCATATATCCTGTAGGACTAGGAGCAAATCTCGTTACTTTTTCTCCTTCTTTTAAATTTCTTTCAGGATACATTTCTTCATAATCTTTTATAGTTTTAGTAATACTAGGAAATAGAAGATCCGCTAAATCTTTATTTGTCATATAAATCACAACCTTTCTTTATACTAATACTTTATTATATTCTTTAGATTTTTCTTCAAGTAAAATAAAATTACAACATCTATCTTTTACATTTTTAGGAAGTTTATCTTCTTTGTATAATAAATATAATGCTCTTGCTTTAGTTCTAATTATTTTTCTATTAGATGTTAACCATCTTAACTGACTACGAAGCAGTTTTATTCTTAACATTTCATCTTTATCAGTATAATTCTTATCCAAATCATACTCTGCATAATTATTATTTGTAACTGGAATCATATTATTAAAATTAATTACACCCAAATTACCATCATCTATTTTAACTAAATCAAGAGTATTTTTTAAATATTTATGTTTAGGTTTAGGACTAGATAAAAGTGCAAAATACTCTTTATCTTCTACCATAAATAATACTCCAATAAATGGTCTTAATTCTTTAATACCAGCATTATATGATACCCTATTATCATACTTTCTAAGATAATTACAGTAATTATAATCTACTTTTACAATTTTAAAACTTTTAAACATATTACCCGCTCCCTTTTATTTAATAATTGATGTTTATTATATATGAATAGTTAAAACCTGCCAATATATTTTAAACATTAAATAAAAGGATTAGAGTGTGCTCTCTAATCCACTTTTTTAATTGCCATTTAGAGCTGGCTTCACTCACTTTTTTAATTGCCATTTATTTTAGGCTGGCTTCACCCGCTTTTTTTACTATGTATACTATATACATGTGAAACGAAATAATTTCCTTTCACGTTTAATAATATATCATAAATATTATTATTTGTCTATAATTTTTATTTATCTTTTATAAATTTATTAAGTTCTTTTTTTAATACTTTACCACTTAATAATTCATCTTTAGTAATGCCTACTACTTCAAAAGAATCAATTGACTTAGTTCTTGGATAATTAACAAGAACAGTATTAAAATTTTTCATAAATTCTTTAGGATCTTGTAAATAATTATGATATAAGGATATTGCAATTATTTTTCCAATATAATATATAATTGGATCCCTAAAGCGAATCTTATCTTTATAGTTTGGTAAATCTCTATAATAATTTAACTCTTCTTTTTTCTTTTCTGCATTATCCATTGCCTTTTCATCATCTAAGCATATTTCTCCATTATCATTAATAACTCTGTTCTTCATAGAACTAATAATACTAGAAGAAAAGGCATCATTAAATAATTCTATATAGAAAACATTTAGTTCGTTATTAATTTCTTTTTGATAAAGATTATTATCTTTGATATATTTTAAGAATGAATATTCAAAGAATGAAGAAACTACTTCAGAAAAAATAGTACTTCCTTTATCAAACAAATCTCTTTTATAGTATAAATAACTCTCATATGCATGGCCTAATTCATGGGCTAGAGATGATGCAAAATATAAATCTTGTGGAAGATTGTTATTTATTAAAATAATGTTTTTCTTTATTAAATCAAAAGGAAATAATAATCCTGAATAATTGGCTTCAAATGGTTCAATATACAAATTGTCTTTATTAAATGATTTAATAAATTTTTCGATGTTGTCATCTCCAAAGTCTAGATAAAATTCTTTAACTAAGCTGATAATTCTATCTAGTGGTAAATAATTGCAAATATGGTAATTCTTATAAAAAGGATATTTTATATTTTTAAAATTATTTATTGTATTTCTAGATAATTTACTAATTAATGACATATTGTCATCAGCATTTTTACAAAACATATTAAATATATTCTCAATATCATATTCTAGTTTTATATCTTTAATCCAATCTCCTGACAAATCTCCAAATGAAAAAAAGTCTTCTGAACATATATGATCAAGAATAGATATTGAACTTAGTAATCTATCTCTTTTGGATTTGGTATTTGCTTTAGAGTATAAATAATTTAATTTCTGATAGTAATTTTTCATATCTTTTTTTATTTCATTTATTGTTTTTAATTCTTCCATGTTAAATCCCTCGATAATTACTTTAACATACTAAAACGAAAAAGTAAACCAAAATGAAATTTTACTACGTGCTTTGTTTTAGTTTTTCTTCAATTAATTTTTTGTTATTTAGTAATCTTTTATCATCTGGAGATAACTCTAATGCTTTATTTATATTTTCTAGTGATTTATTATAATTACCTTTATAATAGTATGCTAAAGATAATAAATCATAAGGAGTATGATTCCAACTAAATATTTCATTGATATAACTTTTAGTACTCTTTTCTATTTTTAATGCTTTATTTGTGTATTCTTCTACTTCATCCCAATTATTTAATTCATATTCGATTAGTGCTCTTTCCATATATGGATCTCTTAAATATGGAGCTTCACTAATTGCCTTATCTGTCCACATTCTTGCTTCATCGTATCTTTTTAAATATTTATAACATCTAGCAATAAATCTCATTGAAGCACATCTTTCATCTTTCCAAGTTGCTCTAGGTAATTTTAAATGTTTAATTAATGTATCTATTGCTTCATTATATTTACCATAGAACATATATTCTCTACCTAGATAGTGCATATTTCGGTCATCATCTGGATCCTCTTTAACAGATAATTCAAGTAGTGGTAAATATGCGCTTCTAGATTTATTATTATCTGGATAATGTTCAACCGTTATTTCATCAGTTGTTAAAAATATTTCTTTTTCTCCAGTATATGTAAGTACTTCATGTACTGGATGAGTCCATTTATAATTCCTTCTAGAGTGTATTTTCTCTATATAAAAATTTACTTCTGGATTATGATATTTATCAAAACTCCATATATAATTATATCTTAGTCTTGTTATTTTATCATTCCAAAGTTCTTCTAGTTTATTTCTCCAACCTTCTTTTAGTACTTCATCTAAATCAATACATACACATATATCAGTATCATCATCTACCATATCTAAACTCATATTTCTTGCTACATCAAATCGCCATGGCTTTATTTCTTTAGTTTCGACGATAGCACCTATTTTTTTTAATTTTTCTACAGTTTTATCCGTACTACCAGTATCTAAAACAAATACTTTATCTGCCTCACTTACGCTATTCATAAATCTATCTACAAACTTTTCTTCATTCTTACAGATAGCATATACACATACTTTATATTTTTTCATATTACACCTCTCTATATTTTATGAAAGAAACTTATTTAAATAAATAAAACTGTCCTATAAAGAACAGTTTTATTATCCTAATTTAATTTTTTAACACTTAAAGTAGCATTAACTCCAGAACTTAGAGATACTCCTACTGCTAGTAATGCAGTCATGGCAAGATCTATTACTGCTCCTGCTGGTAGTGTTACGATAACACTACCACTATAGATAGAACCTACTCCTACAGATAATGCTCTTGATATTACAGTTGATGGTATATTTGTACCATTACTTCTAACAGCCATTGTAATAGTTGTAGCTGCTGCTGCAGTCATATTACTATAGTAATTAATTTCATATGTACCTGCTTGAGTTACAGTAATAGCATTAGCTGTAGCATATGTAGTATTTAAGTTTGGCATAGTTTCATTAAGTGGTATTTGAGTTGCAGTTCCTATAGATATACTTATTGTTTGCGCACCAGTATTATATCTACCACCATAAGCATTTAATCCACCTGTTGGTCCTGTTGGTCCCGTTGGACCTGTTGCACCTATCAATCCTTGGGGTCCTGTTGCTCCGGTTGGACCTGTAGCGCCTATTAATCCTTGTGGGCCTGTTGCTCCTGTTGGTCCTGTAGCGCCTATTAATCCTTGAGGTCCTGTTGCTCCTGTTGGACCTGTAACTCCTATTAATCCTTGAGGTCCTGTTGCTCCTGTTGGACCAGTAGCTCCTGCTAATCCTTGAGGTCCTGTTGCTCCCGTCGGACCTGTTGCTCCTACTAATCCTTGAGGTCCTGTTGCTCCCGTTGGACCAGTAGCACCCACTAATCCTTGTGGACCTGTTGCTCCGGTTGCGCCAGTAGCTCCTGCTAATCCTTGAGGTCCTATTGCTCCTGTTGGACCAGTTGCACCTATTAATCCTTGTGGGCCTGTGACTCCGGTTGGACCAGTTGCACCTATTAATCCTTGTGGGCCTGTTGCTCCAGTTGGACCAGTAGTTCCTGCTATTCCCTGAGGTCCTGTTGCTCCTGTTGGACCGGTAGGACCTTGTGGGATAACAAAATTTAATAAATAATCAGCATTTATAATTATCATTCCCTTCTTTTTTTTTAACCATTTATTGGTGTTATTGTCACACTAGCTGTTGTTCCTGGTTCACCAGTTGTTACTGTCCCTATTTGTAAAGTTGGTGCTGGACCTGTTGCCCCCGTTGCACCTGTTTCTCCTTGCAATCCTTGGGGCCCAGTAGCACCTTCCAATCCCTGTGGCCCAGTTGGGCCTGTGGGGCCTTGTGGGATAACAAAGTCTAGTATGTAACCTGTATTTTCATTCATTTTTTTTACACTTCCTTTTAAACTTCAGTAATAGTAACTTCTGCTTCAGAACCAGGAGCACCTGTTGTTACTGTCCCTATAGCAAAAGTTGGTGATTCTCCAGTTGGACCTGTGGCTCCTGTTGGACCAGTAGCTCCTGCTATTCCTTGAGGTCCTGTTGGGCCTGTGGCTCCTACTTCACCTGCTATTCCTTGAGGTCCTGTTGGGCCTGTGGCTCCTACTTCACCTGCTATTCCTTGAGGTCCTGTTGGGCCTGTGGCTCCTACTTCACCTGGTATTCCTTGAGGTCCCGTTGGTCCTGTTGGACCACCCGAGGGGCCTGTAGGTCCAGTAGGTCCTGTCTGTCCAATTATAATTGGAAATGGCCCTGGTAGTATTGGGCATTCATTATTATCATTATTCATACAACAATTATGTTTCATATCATTCTCCTTTCATAAATAGTGTATGAAAAAAAGAAGTAAGCAATTATTTTAATCGCTTACTTTATTTTATCTTTTAAATATTTATTTATATGAGTATATGGATATATTTTATTCCATATTTTTTTACTGCCTTCTTTTAAAGTATCTATTTTAAAATTTTCTAAATTTATTATTTTCTTTATATTTTTGGAATACTTAGTTAATTTTGATAGTAGATTTATTGATATAGATAGATCTATTATAAAAATTCCATAAAATATTCCTAGTATAAATATTTTATAATTATCATTTATAAATTCTATTGCAAAGGTATTTATCCATGAGTAAAATAATTTGTAATATATGATAGCTAGTACTCCCCATACAAGAGAAAACTTTAAACATATTATTCTCTTATAATTTAGTTTTTCATTAGAATAATCCCAAAGTTTTACATGAAATAAATCAATCATTACTCTTCCAGTAATAAATTCTAATAATGTTAGTAATAATATTGAAACAATGGATATTAAAATCAGTTTATGACTATTATTTATATTTATGACTAATGTACATAATAGATTTATAATTACTGCTCCAAAACCATATAGAGGAATAGCACAACCTGATAAGAAACCTGGGTTTATAAATTTCTTATTATGATAACTTCGATATGCTACTTCTAGAAACCAACCTACTATTGAAAATATAGCAAATATAAATAAATATTTTAACAACATATGAATCCTCCTAATTAATGGTATTCTTAAAATAATTTTTTATCTTACTTTTCTATATACTTTTGGTAACTTTTCATCCATGACATTTTCAATAAAACATTTAGGACATATTGATATATAATTACCACCATTATCGATTACAACTTGGCTACCTGATTTTTGATATTCACCATTGGAGTTTATTCGTGCATTAAAGATTGCTCCTTCTCCACAAGGGCATACAGTTCTTAATTTAACTAAACTATCCGCGGTTTCTAATAGTCTTCCGCTTCCTGTAAAATGATTAGATAAAAAATCCACTTTTAATCCATAGCATCTTACTGGTATATCATAATCTCTTACAATTTGTTTTAATTCATCTATCTGTCTTTCTGTTAAAAACTGGGCTTCGTCTACTAGAATATAGTTAATATGATTTCTAAGTAAATATTCTCCTTCGCCATATAACTTGGTATTATTATCGATTACTAAATCAGCTTTAGCTTGCATACCTATTCTTGATGATATCATGGATGGATCCCGATCGCTAAATGGCTTCATTAAAAATACATTTAAACCAGCCTTATCTAATTCATCTGCTTTATATAATAGTTTAGCGGTTTTACTTGAGTTCATAGCTCCGTAGTGGAATTCTAATTTTGCTCCTTTAGTTCTACGATTATATTTTAAATATTCTTCATCTATTTTTTCAATGGTATTAGATAATTCCATTAATCTCATAGCGCCTGGTGAATATATTCCTCCCTTTAAAGTTCTGTCTCCATATGCTATAACAGGTATATTTAATAAATTGGCTATAAAAAATAAGTCTTCAGCATTCCTCTCACTCAAATACTGACTATTATCTACTAGTACACATGATATCTTTTCTTTCTTTAATATCCTTAAATATATTTCATCAAAAATACTATTATTGCCTGTTAACTTTATATCTACTTTTCTTGTTAGTGGATGATAGTTATTATTAAGTGTATATTTGCTTATAATATCTTCATTATTATAAGCATTTATTATTACTACTTTCATATTGTTTTCTTCATAATTATATGCTGTTTCGCATAAATCTGCTGATTTACCGTTACCATATTTATAATATAACTTTGCCATTTTACTTACTCCTTACTTCTTTGCTCTTGGATGAGCCATGTTATATGTTTTTCTTATTTGTTCATTTGTTATATGTGTATAGATACTTGTAGTATTAAGTGATTCATGTCCTAATAATTCTTTTACTGTTACTAAGTCAGCGCCCTCTTCTAACATATCTGTAGCAAAGGTATGCCGCATGGTATGAGGACTTATTTTTATATCTAATCCTGCTTTTCTTACTAAGTCATCTATTATTACTCTAACATATCTTTCAGATAATTTATTTCCATCTTTATTTAAAATTAAGTATCCACTATTTATTTTATCAAATGTATGATAGCCATCTTCTAAATAAGTATCCATAGCCTTCATAGTATGATTATTATATAATACCATTCTTTCTTTACTACCTTTACCTAATATTTTAATTGATTTTTCTCCTCTATCAATATCAGATAATTTAATATTTACTAGTTCACTTACTCTAATACCTGAAGCATAAAGTAATTCTATTATTAAAGTATTCCTCTGGTTAATTGGAGTATCTTCTTTACATACTTCAAATATTTTATCTAACTCATTATCTTTTAAAAATTTAGGTAAATATAATTCTTTCTTAGGATTAGATACTTTATTAAAATAATTAGTAGTTACTATTTCTTCTCTTACTAAGTAATTATATAATCCTCTTATACTACTTAATTTTCTCGATATACTATTTTTATTTATCTTCTTTTCGTATAAATATTTTAAATATAATTTAACTGTATCATAGTTTATATCTAATATATTGGTAAAAGAATCTCCTAGAAATTCATTATATTCTATCAAATCATCATAATATGATTTAATAGTTAAATCACTATATTTTTTTACTACTTTTAAATACTCTAAATACTTATCGATATACTTCATATTTATCACTATATAAATAATAACACATAAAAAAAAGATAGTAAATTATTTTGACACTATCTTTACAAAAAATATTTTGGTAATAAACTTACCAAAATATTTACTTATATGATAATAATTGGTATAATGTTTATAGGAATATTTGATAGTTGGGTGTGGCCATTTTTTTCTTTCAGGGGTGTCTTTGGAAGAAAGGATGGCGATAATGATGAACAAGAAGGATTGTTTAATTTTTTCTCTAGTAGTAATTATTCTGTTACTTGTTGTCGTAATACTTAAGAAATAAACAGCCGCCTAACTCAGCAATTGACTTAGGCGACTTTCCAATTGAAGGTTGCACTCAACAGGCTAATATCAAGTGTTCCTTTTTTATTATATGAAATTTCTTTCATCTGTATACATAATAACATACTTTAATATAAAAATCAAGTACTAGGCCATGTTCCAATATACTTGTAAAAGTATGTTTATTTATTTATTTATAAATGTAAAAAAAGTATCTATTTTCTAGATACATATTTTCCATCTTTAGTAGATACGATTATTTCTTCGCCTTCTTCAATGAATAAAGGTACTTTTACAAGCATTCCTGTTTCGATGATTGCATCTTTAGTAGCATTAGTAGCAGTATTTCCCTTAATAGCAGGCTCAGTTTTAGTAATTTTATAATCAATCTTTTCAGGAAGTTCTATTCCAAGCATTTCTCCTTCAAAAAAGATAATAATTACTTCTAATCCTTCTTTAAGAAATTTACATTCATTTTCTATTTGCTTTTTAGATAATTCTACTTGCTCATATGTTTCCATATTCATGAAGCTATAATTATCTCCATCAGAATACAAGAATTGCATCTTTTGTTTTTCTACATGAGCAGTAGGTACTTTAATACCAGCATTAAATGTATATTCTGCGATTGATCCAGTTCTTAAATTTTTAAGTTTAGCTTTTACAATAGCAGCTCCTTTACCAGGTTTTACATGATTAAATTCTAATACTTGATATAAGTTACCATCATAGTTAATAGTTTGTCCAGTCTTAAAGTCATTAACATTAATCATTTAAATTACCTCCTATTTCTTAGTTTCTTTGTGTTTAGTTGTCTTACGACAGAATTTACAATATTTGTTTAATTCTAATTTCTCTGGAGTGTTCTTTTTATTTTTTTCTTCTGTATAGTTAATATTTTTACATTCTTCACACATCAAAGAAACTAAACCTCTATTTTCGTTTTTCTTTGCCATTTTAAATTCCCTCCTATTAATCCGTTTCTTATTAATTATATCATATTTTCCTTATTTTACAACTATTTTTTGTTATTTTTCTTTCTTTTTACTAAGCTATATTCTTTAATTAGTATAATCTTATATGTTGTATTTATATTAATATACTCTAAAATTTATTGATTTCTATACTAAAATATGTTATTATGTATACAGATGAAGGAAACTTCATATAATAAAAAAAGGAACACTTGATTCAAGCTCAAGTGGGCCAAAATTAATTGGTTTGCCACCTAAAACTTTGCTGCTTTTAGGTGGCCACTTTTATTTCACCAGTTGTATAACCTGTTGAAGCAGAATAATAATGATTAAAAGTAAGATAAGAAAATCTCTTTTGCTCATATTACCGCCTCCCTTCTTAAGAGTAACCCCCTAAAAAGATTGGCCTCACCCATATCAAATATTCCTTAAATACATTATACTAAATAAGCACATATAAGTAAATATCTTGGTAAGATTATTACCAAGATATTTTTATGCAATACGAGTTAAATGCTTATAAAATAAGGTATAAACATAATATTATATTTATAATGGACTCTTCTAATAGAAGTATTTCCGCGGATTAACCTGTTAATCCGTTAGCGATAGCGGTTTAATATAGTTATTTTATTTTAGCTCTTTTGCTTAAGGCATCTTTAGCAGCTTCTTGTTCTGATTCTTTTTTACTACTTCCTACTCCTTTACCCATAACAATTTCATCTACTTTAACAATAGAAGTAAACTTTTTATTATGAGCAGGTCCTTCTTCATTTATTACTTCATATACTACCGACTTCTTTTCAGTTTGTACTAATTCTTGTAATGTTGACTTATAATCATGTAAGAAATCGACTTCTTTTTCAATATAAGGTACTATTATATTTAAAACAAATTCTTTAGCTATATCGAATCCTTGATCTAAGTAGATCGCGGCAATAAAAGCTTCAAAAACATCTGCTAGAATGGTATTATTTATTTCTTCTCCACTTCCTACTTTAATATCAGCTTCTAGTCCTAATTCTCTAGCATAAGTAGCACATGCTTCTTCACAGACATAAGCTGCTCGCATCTTTGTCATTGTTCCTTCTTCTAAATGTCTTTCTTTATATAGATACTCACTTATTGTTACTTCAAGAACAGCATCTCCTAGAAACTCTAATCTCTCATAATCAGGATAACTAGGATTCTCATTAGTATATGATGAATGAGTAACCGCAGCAGTATATAAATTCATATTCGTAGGACTCATATCTAATTTTTTAAATACTTTCATTATTCTTTCACTCCTTCTAAGTAGTTTATTTTAATTCCTTTACTTGTAAACTTATCTTCATATTCAGTAGTTATAATATTATCTTTATCTTTATGTAAATCTCTTGTTACATTAAATAATATATATCCATGTTCTTTTAGTGTTTCTAATGAATATTCAAATAAAGAATTATTATCTGTCTTCATAATTATTATATTTCTATTTTTAAATATTTTATCATATCTTTCGAGAAATCTCGGAGAAGTAAGTCTTCTTTTAGCATGTCTATCTTTGGGCCATGGATCAGAAAAATTTAAATATATTAAATCGATTTCTTTATCAAAGATATCTTCAATTAATCTCGCATCCATTCTTATTAAATATAAATTATTGAGTTCTAAGTCATTAGTTTTTTCTACTGCTCTTAAGATTACTGAGTCATACATTTCTATTCCTATATAATTAATATTAGGATTATTTAGAGCATTCTTAATAATAAAATTACCTTTACCCATACCTATTTCAATATAAATAGGATTATTATTATTAAATAATTTATGCCATTTACCTTTATAATCACTAGGATTATTTATAAAATATTTCCCCAGTAATATTTTTTCACTTGCTCCTTTAATATTTTTAAGTCTCATAATTATCTCCTTTAACTTATACGATAATGTCCTATTACTTTACCATAATATTCTAGTATATCTTCTTCATAATTTACTTGATAACTATTTGCATGATGAATGATGAAGGGTATTCCCTTTTTATTTCGAGAATCTGATACAATACCGATATGTTTATTAAAGATAACGATATCTCCTCCCTGCCACTCATCTATTTTATGAATATCAGTAGTAAGCTCAATAGCATTTCTTTTGAAATATACTTTTAAATTTTGAACTCTTCGAAAATCAATATTAATATCTATTTTATCAATATTATATTCTTCTTTATTATTATTGATATCATCATCCACTAAGGTCATTAAGTCATAACCTGCATTCTTTAAGGCATTGGCTACGACATCAGTACATACTCCATATTCATCATTAGAGTATCCTGATGCGTAATATTTACTTTTATATTTTGGTTTAGTTTTAATATATTCTTTAGCACTATTTAAGATATCCGTTTGATCATCGATACCATCATTATCTTTATCGATACTACTTTGATATGTAATTATATCAAAGTCTTTATTATAATACTTCTTATGAGGTATGATATTAAATATATATAATACTACAAATATAGTTATTATAAATAATAATAAAATACTTATTAATACTTTTTTAAACATATTTCCCTTCCCATAGTATTATATCACAGTAATTAGTTTTTGTCTAAAATCTTACATTTAAAAAAGACAAAAACTATTTGTCCATTTTAAGTACTTTGGTTATTTTTCTTTCATTTAATTTTCTTTGCATATCTGTTAAAGTATCATCATTTTTTCTATTACAATTCATTTCTACTTTATGTAAAGTGTTTAATAATTGTATTCTTGCTTTTAATAGTTCTAAACTATCTTTATTTAAATCGATTATCTCACTATTAGATGTATTTAATTCTATATTATTATAAATGGTAACTGGAGATTTAATAGCACAAGTAAAACCATAATTACTATTATCTATCTTTATTTCTTTTAGAGCTTTTATCATACTTTCATCGTTATAAAAATAAGCACTATTTAAATATACGTATGGACTACTTATAGTACTATTTTTTAGTGATATTATTTTACTATTTATTCCAATATTACCACTGTATTCACTACATACAAAAGAGTTTTCTATAATAACTGATTCCCCATTTATATTTAGTTTGACAAATGGTCTATCATACTCTTTTACCTTTGATTCATTTATAAAATTATCTTCTATTAAGATAGTATGTCCATTTAAATTAACATAATTATTGGCATAACCATAAAAAACATATCTATTATTTTTTAATTGAATAAAATAAGCATTTTTAATATTTATTGACTCAGTAAATGTACAATTATGAAAAATTAAGTCACAATTCGATCCATCAATAATAGTTTCATCTCCAAAATTTATATCATAAAATAAATATCGAACTCTCTTTCCATTTTGACTACCTGTTAATAATATTTTATGATTATATCCAACACTTTTTTTAACGTATACTTTAATCATATCATTTTCTTCTTCTACTCTACCATATTTTGATAATTTACTCCTGTTAAAAAACATAATTCCTCCTCTTAACGTTATTTATTATATTATATTAATAGCTTTTTGACAAGTATTTGTACCTTATAATTGAATAATGCATATACTATAGTGAAAGAAAGTGTGATATATGAAAGAAAGAGATATGATGTATGGTGGTTATTATCAGGGAGTGCCAGGTAATAATATGTATGGTAACTTTGGTTATCAAGGCCCTCCGGGAACATTAATGAATATGAATAATTCTTATATGAATAATAATGGATATAATAATAGTTACTTAGAGAATAATCCTTTTGTGGATATTAATAATAGACTTAATGAACTAGAAATAAAAGTTAATAATTTAGAACAAAAACTAAGTAGATATAAGAGTGTTAAAGAAGAAGATGATTCTATTTATATGTTATAAGAGAGAATAAATTAATTATTCTCTCTTATGTATTTATATCCATTAGTGGTAAATACAGCTTTACTAAAAGCCACTTTATTTTGAATAGTATTATTTATATATTCAATATATTCATCAGTTGCTTCACCAGTAAAAGAATTATCAGTACTGTTAAATTTACCTTTACTTGTAATCCAAGACCTATTTCCTAATATTACTAAGCCTTCTTTATCAGAGAAAAGATCAGTACCAGCGAATAACCTAGAATCATAATCGATACCAAATAAATTATATATTGTTGGTATAACATCAATAGGCATTCCATACTTATCTATTTCTTTTGTTCCTATTCTATTATTCCATAGTATTAATGAATTATGATTTATTTCAAATAGGGAGTCTCTTTCATAACTTGATATTTCATTTACTTCATCTAATGATAGGGCATATGGATAATGATCCGCTAGTAAAACGATAACGGTATCATTTAGTTTACCATTTTCTTCTAATTTATTAATTAGTAATTCTAAAGCTTTATCTAATTCAATATTACAAGCTATATATGCTCTTGGTTTTTCACTATAAGGAAGATCTTTTACTAAGTCTTTATTTTTTACTGCCATCATATTTGCATTAAATGTATATTCAAAATGACCTGATACTGTCATATAATAAGCTAAAAATGGTTTATCACTATCAATATAATCAGTATATGTTTTTTCTATCATTTCTAAATCACTTTGAGGCCACACATCACAATCAATATCAAGTCCCATGTAGCAGGCTTTAAAATTATCAAAGCCAATTGATTTTAAATATTTATTTCGATCTTGAAAATAGCCTGAGTTGTTATGATAGGCAAAAGCATTATATCCTTTGTTTTTAAAAGTAGTAGCAAGTCCATATGGAAAATTAGTCGTACCACTTCGCCAAGTACTAAGTATTGATGAATCGGGATATAATCCAGTAAGAGATTGAAATTCTCCTCCTATTGTACTTAGATAGTATGGTACATAAAAGTTATTAAAAACAAAACCCGAATGAGTTAGTTTATATAGTGTAGGAGTAAGTTCAGGAGATACTGCTATCTCACTATAACTTTCCGCTACTACAAAGACTAAATTTTTGCCTTCAAAATAAGAAGTATATTCATTCTTTTTGCTTGGTGTAGTCCCCTCTATATAACCCCTTATAACATCAGGAGTATTATCATCTAATACTAAATCTAATTTATTATCTTCATATATAATTTCTTCTGGTTTCTCTATCTTTTCTTCAGTATATTCTTTAACACTTACTATTTTTTCTTCAAAACCAAAGATACTTCTTTTTATATCTATATATGCACTTGATAATACTCCAAGCTTTTGAATAGCAAGATTAGGATTATTGACATTATAATATAAATCATATATTCCTAACGTTTCTTTTTTATTGGTATCTAAATATAAGCGATAAGAACATATACTAAGAGGTATTAGTATAAGATGTAATATTAAATATTTCTTTTCTTCCTTTAATATATTAAAATCAAATTTCTTTCTAAATATAATAAACATAATAAATGGTAAAAAGAATAATATTATTCCATATAAATTATAAAAGATTGCTTTAAATACTTCATCTATAAAACTAGTTACTTGGTCTGCTATTCCAAACATAGAGAAAGAGAAAAAACTATCTAAGAATGATTTAACAGTAAATTGTCCTGCGAACCATACTGATATTATAAAATAGATTATGTAATTAAAGATACGATTTAGTTTTTCACTAAATAAATTAGTTAGTACTGTTATAATAAATGAAGAAAATAATATATAGATAAAACTACTTATAATTGTATCTTTACTATATGTATCAAACATTAATAAAGCAAATAATAATTCATAATAAGTTAGTAATCCTATATTTATTAAATTATTTTTTAATATTTTTTTCATTATATCCCTCTTAATTCTTATTCTTATAGTTATGATAAAATTCTTCTTTTAATTCTAAAAATTTATCTTCTTTTATAGCTATTCTTATTTCTTCCATTATCTTAATAAGAAATCTTAAATTATGGATAGATAATAGTCTTTGGCCTAATGTTTCATCCGCTACTAAAAGATGTCTTATATAAGCCTTTGTATAGTTTTTGCAACATTTACAATCACAATTTTCATCGACAGGAGTAAAATCTTCTTTATATTTAGCATTTCTTAAATTTATTTTACCATACTTAGTAAAAGCATGTCCATGTCTTGCTAGTCTTGTTGGTAAAACGCAGTCAAACATATCTACTCCACGTTCTACTCCTTCAAAGAGATCGGTTGGTTCTCCTACTCCCATTAGATATCTTGGTTTATCTTCTGGTAAATATTTTATAGCATACTCAATCATTTTCATCATTGTTGGTTTATCTTCGCCTACTGATGTTCCTCCTATTGAATAGCCATCAAACCCTAGTTTAACAGTCTCTTTAGCGGACCATTCTCTTAAATCTTCAAATTCTCCACCTTGGACAATACCAAATAAACTTTGTCTTTCATTATTAAAAACTTTTTTACCTCTGATAGCCCATCTTAATGTCCTTTCAACAGAATTTTTCATATATTCATGAGTTACAGGGTATGGCGGGCATTCATCAAAACTCATGGCTATATCACTATCAAGTTTATTTTGAATTTCAATACTTTTCTCTGGAGTTAGAAATAGTCTTTCGCCATTGATATGACTTTTAAAGACAACTCCTTCCTCACTTATATCTTTTGGTTTAGCTAAACTAAATACTTGAAACCCACCACAGTCAGTTAGAATTGGTCCATCATAATTCATAAATTTATGTAACCCTCCAGCTTTAGCTACTATGTCTTCTCCTGGTCTTAGCCATAAATGATAGGTATTTGATAAAATAATACCAGAGCCTATTTCTTTTATTTCATCTGGATCTAATGTTTTTACTGTAGCTTGCGTACCTACAGGCATAAACATTGGTGTTTCAAATGTCCCATAGTTAGTTTCTAACGTACCATATCGTGCCTTTGTATTCTTTTCATTATGTAATAAGTTATATTTTATTTTCATTACAACACCTCTTTTGCTATATATATTTTAACAAATAAAGAAAAAAGTAGCAATAACTAATTACTACTTCTTTTCTTATTTTTTATTTTATAATGGCTATGATCTAAGGCTTCTAAATTATCTTTAATAATAGATGAATCATTTACAAAGATATATCCTTCTTGCATAGCCTTTAATCTTGTTTCTTCTGAATCATATCCAAAAAGTACATTTCTTATAAAGTAAGTTTTTTTACTTTCGTCATCATATATAATTGAAGCACCATATAAATAACATATATTATTAATTATATGAGGATAGTAAATTTTTTCTATGCTACA
The DNA here is from genome assembly GCA_946611235.1 of uncultured Caryophanales bacterium. Taxonomy (GTDB): domain Bacteria; phylum Bacillota_I; class Bacilli_A; order RF39; family UBA660; genus CAG-302. Next base: position 30,183 of record CAMODE010000012.1, read on the forward strand.
ACCTTTATTCTTTAACATAATTAATTTAATTTTTAATTCATTTAATAACATTTTCTTCATATTTCTTTTTCCTTTCTGCAAACGTATTATAACACATGATAAATTATATTACAATCATTTTTATATTTCTTTTATTTCAATAGCATCAATTATACTACCGTTACCAGCATATCCTTTTTCTCTATCATTTATATTATAGTCTTTTCCATATACCCATGGAAGCCAATATTTTTTATTTTTATTATGAACCCTGTATTTAACACTACCTGATACTGCTACATCGGTTATTGCTCTTCCAATTATTCCAGCATAATCACTTCTTCCAGTTACTTCAGGAAGCCACCTATTACTCACTTTGACACAGTATTTTAATTTATCGATATATAATCCATCCATGGTTACACCAAAGACACCAGCATAATCATTTTCATTAAAGGAGACATTAGGATACCATCTTCTACCTAGTCCATGGCTTTGATATAAATAATTACTCTTACCAGTATACTTTTCTACTTCTTCTCTTGTAACATGGAAATAGCTATAAGGATCACTCCAATAAGAGGCATTTCCTCTTGTTTCATCTCCATAATATGTACCATTTGTTCTTACATCTAAGTGGGTATAACTATAATTAATATAAGCTATACCAGTAAATCCTAAATCAAAGGCTACACAGCATATTATTTTGCTAGGTATTACTTTACCATCGATATCATAATAAACACAGTCTACCGCTAAACCTTCACTATGTCTACCTAAAAATCCATTTTGCTTCTTATCATAATAAGGGCATCTATATCCTGATGATATTATACATTTACTAGCATGCACTTTAGAGAATAGTTCTTCTAATTTTTTTACTAGTTTAGTAGATACTTTTATTTCTTTGCAATGAGGACACTTAAATTCACTAGAATTAAAATGAGAACTTATTTGTATATTTGGAAGATATGTATTAACACTCACTATTTCACCTCCAGATCATTATTTATGATATGAATAGAATTATAAAGGAGAACTCTTAGTTCTAAATCGCTTATCGTTATTCCTTTTTCTTTTAGTATTTCTTTTGTACTAGTAATAGCAGTATTAAGTTTATCTTCCCCATTACTATTTGGATATATTTCATTTACATAGTTACATACTTTATCTACTACTTCTTTTTTTGTTTTATCTTGGATATATTTCTTATATTCTTTTTTAATATCTAATGCTATATAAGATAATACTCCCATTACGATACTATGTATTATTTGTGTACCATATTCTTTTGTAAACTCTATTAATATATTATTCATACTGTCACCTAATATATTATATAAAAAAAGAAAAAGCCCTTTTATATTAAAGGACTATTATTATTTAAAAATTATTATAATCAGAATGTTTATAAAATTCTCTTTTTTTCATTTTAATTGCATTGTAGTTCTTTTTCATATTTTCAAATGGAATGGAGATATCAATCATCTTCCAAGGTAATGCTTCAATAGTTTGAGAAGGCTTATAAAACAATGGATTTGTTTCTTCAGGATGAGGGGAATTCTTATCTGAAAATGGTATTAAAAAATGACCATATGTAATTCCGCAGTCAATTACATCGGGAGATAAATATTCTTTTAAATGACTCATACTAAATATTTGATAAGGTTTTTCATCTTCCCATAAAATACAATAATCTTCCCCATAAAAATTTACCAACTGAGACATTACTATTTCCATATAAGGATATGTAAAAGCAAGAGCAAAATCCTCTTTTCTATCATCATATTTTGGTATGTCTGCAAAAGGAAGATATTTATAAAATTTGTCATATCTATTTTTGTCTACAACTGCCTTGCTATCAAATGATCTAGCATCATTATAATAGTCCTCAAAAAAACTAAACCATATACTACCATACATTCCTTTAGAAGTATCTAATGCCTTTTTTTGAACTGTTCGTATACTTTTATTTAGTTCATCATTTTGTATCAATATAGTATCTCCAATATCATTGAATATTTCTTTATTCATCTTGTTCTCCTTTCAATTAAAAAACAAAAATGGTGCTTGTGGTGGGAACTTTTTAAAAGCCTAAAGTCTTACAAAATAAGGTTTTTTTATTTTATTATTCCCGTTTTTACTCTCATCTTTTCGCTCATTTCGTGTACTTCGGAGTCATTTGGGAGTAATTTTTATATAAAAAAATAGTAAATTAAAAATGCACAATAATTTGATAAAAAAGTGCATTTTTTTTATAATTTTTTTCAAAAAAGTGTTGACATATCTTACGATATGTGATATACTTAATATGTAATCAAGGAAAGATTACAGAAAGGAGTTGAATATGAATTACTTATTAAAAAAGCCAATTGGAAAGCTTACATTGAACGACTGCTACCAATTGACTAAATTAGGATACATCATTACTAAAAGCAATGATAAA